>CAZGIN010000006.1:6050-22760 GCA_964526585.1 uncultured Methanosarcinales archaeon | reverse complement strand
CAGACCTCACAAGGATGGCAAAACTAGTGATACAGGATTGGCAGAAGGGAAAGATTAAGCCATAGGCTTAATCTTTTCGCCTCCCCACTAATGCACAATAGCATGCCCATCCCGCCCCTAACAGCAAACAAGTAAGTTTTTATATTCTAAAATTCTGATAATAGACATGATAAGAAAAACAGCTCTTTTGATTCTTGTTCTGGCGATCCTAACAATCGGATGCTCAAGCCAACAGACACAACAACAAGATAATAAAACGCCTGAAGCACCAACTACAAATACTGAGGTGAGTGAGATGAAGCTGACAAGCCCTGCCTTTGTGGAAGGCGGAGAGATACCAGAAGAATACACATGCATAGGAAGCAATGTCAATCCAGAACTGCACATATCAGACGTTCCAGAAGGGACAAAGTCATTAGCCCTTATAATGGACGATCCAGATGCAATGAAGGCGGCAGGAAAAGTATGGGACCACTGGATAACATGGAACATACCTCCTGATAAAGCTGTGCTTGACAAAGATGTTCAAGGACTAACAACAGGGATAAACAGCAGAGGAACAAACAAGTACATAGGACCGTGCCCTCCAGACGGAGAACACAGATATTATTTCAAATTATATGCGCTTGATGCAGAGCTTGACCTGCCTGAAAGCACGACAAAAGCAGAGCTTGAATCTGCCATGAAAGGGCATATCATAAAAGAAGCACAGCTGATGGGGAAGTACATCAAGTAACACTCTTGCAGAAAAATATTTAAACTAAAAATTATAAGGCATGAATATGAATTGCCCACTATTCATAGATTACACAAGAGAGTGCATCAAAGACGTCGAAGTTTTTCCTGAAAGATTAACACCTCAGATGATCAAGTTCTGCTCAGGAGATAAACATAAAGACTGCCCATTCTTCAAGATACTGAAAACAAAGCAGAAAGTCTGCGAGAACGTAAGAAGCTGCCCTGCATTCAGGAACTTTGTCCTAGGAGAATTTGGCAAGTTTGCAGAGATGTCAAACAAGTACTGCACATCAAAAGACTATGTCAAGTGCAATAGATATATCCTGAAGAAGAAAGGTAAGATCGTCCCACTAAATCTACATCCTAACGGAAAGCTAGTGAAAGAATGGGAGAATAAATAAATTCTAGATATTAAAACAATCATCTTTAAATAAAATACTGAACTGGCAGACATTATGGGAAGCATGATAGAAACAAACGATACTCTGCAGATAACAACAGAGCAGGGATTTCCTGAAGAGCTTGATCTTAAGAAGCATAAGCTTGATCCATTCAAAGCAGAGGATTTCAAAGACAAGATATTTGAGTTCAAAGACAAACCAAAGATAAGGATATACCATGCTCCACCAGTACGCAACTTTCTTGTACATAACATAAACGGAAAGTGGCTCTATTGGGGTTTAGTGCACATAATCGAGACAAAGCATGACTACATAAAACAGACAACATCAGGAAAGTTCAAGATAAAGTATATCTATACACCAGAAGAGATGAAGCAAGCGCACAAGCTAATAGACCGGAATGAAGGAACAGATTTCTTTGGAGAATAAAAATTAAAAAATAAGAGATTAAATCTCAACAGGATATCCTGCTTCGACCCAAGCTGCATAATTGCCTTCTAAGCGATATACATTTGTGAAGCCTGCATCGACAAGCTTTTGGGCTCCAAGGATAGAAGCGCTGTCAACATGGCAGTAAACAAGATATTCAGCATTAGGATCCAAATTTGGGATCGCAGCATCTAAAGAACCATCTCCAACATAATAATTGACAGCCCTAGGAAGATGGCCTTCTGCATACTTAGGAGATACATCAATGACTATCAGCTCAGGGATGTAATCGATCAGCTCTTTAGCTTCAGCAGGACTCACATCTTTGTATCCAGCATCTGCAGCCATGTCCTCATTTGTTTCAACAGTCTGAGTAGAGCACCCAGCTGCAAGCAGAAAAAGAACAACCAATATCAAACTTAATATCCTCATATTATCACCTCTTTTTTTCTTATCTTTCAGATCACTGAGCTATCCAGCCGCCATCGACAACAAGAGTATGCCCAGTTGTATAACCAGCTTCATCTGAAGCAAGGTAGAGAGCAGCATATCCGATATCTTTAGGAACTCCAAGCCTCTTCATAGGTATGCCCATAAGGGTCTGCTGCAAAGCTTTCTTGTCATCCTTGATGAAAGAAGTCATAGGAGTTTCGATAGCTCCCGGAGCGATAGCGTTCACGTTTACATTAAATGGAGCAAGCTCAAGAGCAAGCTCTTTAGTGAAAGCGATGATAGCGCCTTTGCTGGCACAATAAGAAGAGCCTCCGAAATAGCCTACGAGTCCAGCGATGGAAGCTATATTTATTATCTTACCTTTCTTGTTCTTTGACATGAGTGCAGCAGCTGCACGAGAGCACAAAAATGCACCCTTAAGATTGATGTTGATTATCTTATCCCAGTCTGCTTCTGTATAATCAAGGAAAGGCTTTCCAAAGAAGATCCCTGCATTATTCACAAGGATATCAATTTTCCTGAACTTCTTGATAATATCAGCAAACATCTGGGAAACATCATCCTTATCAGAAACATCACATTTCAAACCTAATGTCTTAACCTTGTACTTCTTTGATATCTGCTCTGCAGCCTTAACGCTATCATTAAGATCAATATCACTTATTACCACAGAAGCTCCAGCTTCAGCGAAAACCTCAGCAATGCCATACCCTATGCCCCTCCTAGAGCCTGTAATAACAGCAACCTTACCTTTCAGACTGAACATAACGATCCACCTCTTGGTAAGCCTTAAACCTTGGCTTATATATAGCTTTTGGTCGCCTAAAATCTTCACGACGGGAAAACATAAAATAACAAAGGTTTATTAAGGGAATCGTGATTTAAGCTGTCAGCATAACAAAATGTGTTATGGCTATAGGAGGAAAGAAAATGGAAGACTATGAGAATAGAGGCCCAAGAAGAGACAACAGAGGCCCTAGAAGAGATTTTGGCGGCGGAAGAAGCGGCGGTTTCAGAGGAAACTTCGGCGGCCCAAGAGAGATGCACAAAGCAACATGCGCAGAATGCGGACAGGAATGCGAAGTGCCTTTCAAGCCAAAAGAAGGAAGAGATGTATTCTGCAAAGAATGCTATGCAAAGAAAAGACCTCAGTACTGATCCTTGAGCATTTTAATGCATAAATTAAATTAATTTTTTTATTATTCTTATTCTAGACCATCTGCTAAAGATCAGATAATGTCCTTGACAGATTCCATAATGGCAGCAGAATCGATCTTCATGTAAGCCATAAGCTCTTCAGGCTTTCCAGACCTAGGGATGCTCCTAACACATAAGTGCTTAATCTTAAGCCCTGCCTGGGCAGCGACAGCTTCTCCAAGGCCTCCTTCAGCATAATGGTCTTCAACCACTATAACCTTATTGCCAGAAGAAGAAGCTGCTTTTCTTATGCCTTCAACATCAAGAGGCTTGACAGAATAACAATCCAAAACCCTGATGTTTATGCCTGATTTAGAAAGGATATCAGCAGCCTTAACTGCCTCATGAAGAGTGATGCCAGCAGCGATCACAAGAGCCTTGTCATCATCAGAGCTTTTCACAAGCTTGCTGCCTCCAATAGGGAACTCTTCTTTGGAATCGTATAAAATAGGAGTCTTAGGCCTTGTAGTCCTCATATAAGCTATGCCTTTATGATCAGCCATGCTAAAAGTAAGCTTCTCAGCGCTGACTGCATCGGAAGGATATAATACAACACTGTCGATTATGCTCCTGAACATAGCTAGATCCTCCAAACCCATCTGGGAAGGGCCGTCTTCTCCTATGGAGACTCCAACATGAGAGCCGCAGATCTTGAGATTAGCTCTCGAATAAGCAGCCATCCTGACAAAATCAAAGCTTCTTGCATGGAATGCAGCAAAAGTAGCAGCAAAAGGGATCAAGCCTTTAGCGCTTAATCCAACAGAGATTCCCATCATGTTCTGCTCAGCGATCCAGCACTCAACAGAGCGCTCAGGATACTTCTTGAAGAAAAATTCAGTGTAAGTGCTGTTCTTTGTATCGCCGTCAACAGCAACAATACATGGATCAATGCCTAATTTCTCCAAAGCTTTTCCAAAAGCCATTCTCGTAGCCTCAGGAGCAGCATATTCAGGAATAGGCAGTACAGGAGAAGAACAGTCAGGAAGCTTAGCATCAGTCTGGTGAGCAGGCTTTACTTCTGCTTTAACATCAGGAAAATCGCCGAGCTCTTTCAAAGCAGCTTCAAGCTGGTCAGGCTTAAGAGGCTTGCCATGCCAGCCTTCTTTGTCTTCCAAAAATGAGACTCCTTTTCCTTTCAAGGTTTTAGCAAGAATCATAGTAGGCTTGTCTTTTATTGAACGTGCTTTCTCAAAAGCAGCAAGTATCTCAGAAATATTATGGCCGTCAATCTTTATCGTATTCCAGCCAAAAGCGCTGAATTTTGACTCATATGAATCAAGATCATGCTGAAACATAGTAGGATCTGACTGGCCTAGACGGTTTATGTCAGCGATAGCGCATAAGTTTGACTGCTTCCTGAAGCCAGCAAGCTCAGCAGCCTCCCAGACAGAGCCCTCAGCAAGCTCTCCATCACCTAGTATGCAGTATATTCTCGCAGGGGTTTTCAGGATAGAATTGGCAATAGCCATACCAAGGGAGATACTTAATCCCTGGCCTAAAGAACCTGTAGCTGCTTTGATCCAGGGCATACGAGGAGTAGGATGGCCTTCAAGGACAGAATCAAACTTCCTATAGCCCATAAGGTCTTCTTGTTTTAAGATACCTGCTTCAGCATACAATGCCCATACTAATGGAGAAGCATGGCCTTTAGAAAAGACAATCTCATCATTTCCCAGATCGTTTGGATCTAAAACATTGAAATGCATCTCATCAAAAAATAAGCAAGCAGCAATATCAGCTACACTCATAGCAGTGGTAGGATGTCCTGAGCCAGCATTGGTAGTCATCCTCAAAGCATTGATCCTTAACCTCTTAGCAATCTTTGATAGAATTTCGTTTTCCATGAAAATATCCAAAATAAGGACTTATTTAAACCTAACTGATGGTTTGAGAGGGCGAATAGTGTCCCTAAATAATAGTAACATTTATATACTAGTTATCCCAGAATAGCATAGAGGGGTTAAAAATGGGAGACGAAAAAGTACATGAACTTGATATTGAAAAAATATGTATACATATGCATGCTGCATTCACACAGAGAGAGGCAGAAATCTCTAGAGGCACTGGAACAAAAGGAACATTCACACAAGACCAAACAGGCTGCTATTATTGCCCAAGAAGTCCTGAACATATGTACCAATGTCCTGCATATTTCCCATTTAGCCTGATGAAAAGACCTGGACCAAAAGAAGCGACCAGACAGGGAATATTAAAATTTCTTAATGATGTAAAAGAAGGAACATATAATGCTCTGCTTCAGGAACCACCGCAAGACAATCCTGAATAAAGGCGCCCTGCTTCTCACTCCATTTCATAGAATCCAAAAGGAGACTCGAAGAGCTTAAGGGCAGGGCATGATAAGAGTGCCTGAAGAGTTTATAAAGGCTTTTAAGAAAAAGGTTGTCCGGCACCTCGCTTCGCTTGTCCTTTGCAGCCAGCTCGGTTTAACCACCTAAAAACAAGACTGCCATTGCCCGACGGGCGCCTTTGGCAGATTATTCTTTAATCCTAAAAGAACCTCGCACTTAAGGCCGCTAAAGGACTTTCCGGACAAACTATAAGAAAAACATATAAACCACCTTAGGACTTGCTTCATATATGGAAAACCAACTGCTTATAGGAGCGATAGTATTCATAACACTGCTAGGAGTTATGCTATACCTGCTGAGAAGCAAGAAAGACGAGCTTCCAGTATATGCAGACGTGCTCACAAAAGAAGAATACAAAGTAAAAGGGCAGTGGGACAAATAAACTAAGGAATTATCCTATTTCTAGACTGTTCACTTCTTCTTAACTGAAACAGGCTTTTTATTATCAGAAGGCTCTGCAACAGGCTCAGGATGATGCCTTAAGCTGACAACAAAAATCCTCAGGCTGCTCAGGATGATGCTTCCAAGTATCACAGAATAGACAATTATCGCAAGTTCATGAGCCCTTGGAACGCCTTCCTGCACTATGATGGCAGCCAAAGCAGCAGCTGCAAGACCCCTAGCGCTGAAAGAATTGATGATACTCCTGTCAAGCTTAGTGAACTGCAATGTAACTATGCTAGTTAAGTTTCTTGCAAGGAACACAGCAAGAGATATCACGCCCCCTATCAGCAGAAGCTTAGGATTTGAAAGATCGAGAAGAATACCTATGTAAACAAAAAAGAAAGTCTTAAGGAAAAATCCGATCTGGTCATAGAAGAACTTTTCAGAAGGAGACAGGACAGAAACACCAAGCTCTCCAGTGATGGCTTTCTTCTGCTCAGACTTCTTTTTTGAGAGAATGCCTTTTGAGATAGAGATAAGCTGCTTAGAATTGCGCAGCATCAATCCAAAAAACAATGCAGCGATAGCACCATTTCCCTTAAGATAATCAGTAAGGACATAAACCAAGAGCACAACAGCGACTGTCATCATATAGGATTTGTGCTCCTTGAAAAGATTGACCTCCAGAGCAACCCAGATAGCACCGGCAACTATACCGATAACAGCAGCTACAGCAAACAAGGAAACTACGCTTGAAAGAGCACTCTGGAAATTAAAGCTCTCAAAAGTGAAGATATCAAGAACAGTAAGAGCAAAGACTATGCATAAAACATCAGTAAATGCGCTCTCAAGCGTCAGAAGAGAGTATACCTCTTTCTTGACAGCCATACTCTTCAATACTGGAATGACAAAACTTGAAGATATTCCCCCTAAGATAAATCCTGTCAGGATAGAAACCAAGACAGAATAGCCAAAACTGAACATGACCAAGCTTACAACTACAGATGATATAAGAAAATTGAACAACGTCACAGATAATGAATAATATATCCCTTTAGCAAAACTGACAAGATCGATGTTGAAAGCGCCGTCAAACAAAAGGAAAAGAAGAGTAAATGTAGTGAATGCAGGAGCTGCAGCAGCAAACTGGTCAACAGAGACATAATCAAGCACATGAGGGCCTATAATAAAGCCTAAGAACATAAGGAACAAGGCATCAGGAAGCTTGATCTTCTTGAACACAAATTCAGCGAAAACCCCGAACAGTATGATCAGACCGATGCCGAGCAACACAGTTATAGCTTCCATACTATCCCCCTATCATCCCTCTTTGTCTTCCTTTTCTTTCCGGAAAGGAAGAGTTATCGAATAGACTATCCTCAACACAAACTCAAGCAGTATAGTGAACAAAAGATAATAAGCCATAGGCTTCCAAAAAGAAAGCATGCCTTTCAAAGATTCCAATGATGCAGCAAAATCGAAAAAAGTGATATCAACGATAAACACTCCCAACAATGCAAAAGGCACCATCTTGGCAAGATCCCTAGAAAGATCCTCTGTATAATAAGCTGTAATCCTAATCGCTGCCACGATCGCCATAGCCACCAACAGAACATTCTCCACAGTATGGTTCTTAGACAGGAACAGCAAGAAAGCTGCAAGGATCAAGAACCAGAAGAACACCAATAAAGGGAACAGCAAGAGATATTCGACAATATACAGCAATACGCTGACAAACTTCTTGAAGAAGCCAAACTTGGCCTTGTTGTACTTCTCAAGATCAAGCTTGAACACATCCTTCCTTGCCAAAAACCTGTAGAACTTATAGATAAATACAGCATAGATCACCATGCCAATGATAAATATCACCAAAGGCTTCAGAACAGAATAAGCCTCAACAGGAGTGAATGAAGCAAAATCGACCGTAGCATTGAAAACCATATCTTGTCACCTCTAAACCATATGATATTAACCTTATGAAAATAATCCCTTAAGCCATCTTCTCCTGCTGAAAAACATCAGCATAAGCATTATGATAAGGACCAATATGCCTATTATCATGAAAAAGCTGTATCTGGATTCAGCAAAAGGGAGATTGACATTCATGCCATACAACCCAGTTATGAAAGTCAAAGGAAGCATTATCGCTGAAAATATAGTAAGCACAAGAATTATGTCGTTCATCTTTGAAGAAGATAACGCTATATGCTCATTAAGTATAGTTATAGCTTCATCGTTTGCTTCCTTAAGAGAAGTATTCAAGCGCATAGCGTGATCAAGGATATCCCTGAAATAGATCTTTACATTAGGCCTCAAAAAATTCTGTGAAGGGCTGTTCAGGCGAGCAAGCATATCGATCATCTGGATAACATAATTCCTCAAGCGGACCGCAACACGCTTATTGTCAAACAGATCGTCAAAATTAGGCCTTATCTGGGAGATAGTGATCTCATCACCGAGCTTCTCAACAGAAGAAGATATGTGCTTTGCATAAGGGATATAATTGTCAACACCTAAATCGAGAATATGGTGGAAAAGGAAATCAGCACCCTGCGAAAGAAGATAGCTTAACCTCGACTCGTTTGCCTTAACCCTTCCGATGATATCATCAGCCTCGTTCTTTGCAGTGATCAACAGCTTATCAGAAAGGATAAGATGAAGAGGAAAAGTGCTGATCTCATCCTCTTTAATCCCCCTTATGCCCCTAAAAACAACAAAAGTATACTCCTGGAAGCTCTCATATTTTATCTGGGATGTAAGCTCAAGGATGTCTTCAATCGTTATTGGGTGGAGATTAACATACTTGGACAAAGACTTAAGATCCTTCTCAGTAGGCTGAGTCATATCGATCCAAACATTAGCCTTGGACTTTAATGTCTTGTCAAGCTCAGAATCCTTGATCTTTTGCAGACCTTTTTTCTTTGTGAAAGCATAAATCGTAAGCATGATAAGGAATGAGAAAAGTGAGTATATAAAGTTTTGCACATAACAGGCTGTGCAGAAAGTCTCATATTACAGCCTGCTCGCATTAGCACTTAATCTTTATCACTGCCATTGCCCGACGGGCACCATTGGCAGATAGGATATTAAAACTAAATAATGCTCGCCCTTAAGGCTGTAACCCGGCTTTTTCTACACAGCCCATGCCACATAAAGGAAGATTTATTAATACAAAATTTCAGTAATCAAAAAATGGCATTTTGGGCAGCATTTTGGCATGCGATATTAAGCATACTTATGTTCTTGGGAGCAAGGCTTCTGGACTGGCTGTTCGTATTTGTATCTCCGATAAAGAACTTACATATACTATGGATCATAGTCCCGATCTGGATAAACTGGTTCTTCACAGAGTTCTTCCAGGAGAAAAAAGGAACATCACTTGGAAATGCCATAACAAACGGAGCAGTCATGCTATGGGTAGGAATAGACTGGGTAAGATACCTAATAAACGAGCTTACAGACGGAAGCATCTCATTCGGATGGAATATAGTATCATTATTCTTCCTATGCATTATCGTAATCGCCATAGGATTGTTCATAATATTAGAAGGGCTAAAAGTCCAGCAATTCATAAAAGTAGTAGGAAGAGTAAGGGAAACAACATACCTATTGCTTATGTTCAGCCCGGTAATATACGGCATAATACCTCTTACGTTCAACCATATCATAGCAGTAGTGATATACTTCCCATTGTTCTATTTCCTGATCGAATGGATCGTGCGTATAACACCAAATCCCAAGACTTATGAGTCATGAAGCTGCATTGAAAGCCTAGTCAGCAGCTCTTCGCAGAGTTCAATATTAATTTAAGCGCCGGACTCCGAGCGACGCATGGAGTCCTACCCTCTTCTATGATATCAATGCTCAACCTTATGCTGCTTGACTTTTTCAATGCAGCCAATCATAAGAGAAAGAGTTTTATACGCTCATGCATTTTTCTCAGGAATGAAAGTAATAATAGAGCACCTTGACGGGGAAGTTTATCCCTGGAGCATATTGGAGTACAAACATATCTCAAAAATAATTGGAAAAGAAAACCTGACTTTCACAAATATCAAGAAAGAAGAGCAGCACAAGCTTAAAGAGCTAGGGAATGTTACTGAAGAAAGGGCTTCTGACCTGGATTTTGAAAGAAAAAGGATGTGCGTATTGGATCCTAAAGCAAAAGAGATACTCAAACCTGAAGATGCTGATAAATTTGACGTCTTTGTGTTCGGCGGCGTACTAGGAAACCATCCGATGGACGGAAGGACTGAGAAACAGCTGACTGCAACGCTTCCAGGCTGCGGCTTAAGGAGTTTAGGAGATGTGCAGATGAGCACAAACACAGCAGTATTGGTATCAAAAAGGATAATCGACGATAAAATTCCTTTCGAAAAGCTGAAATTTGAAGATGAGATCGAGATAGAGCTTGAAGATGGGTTCTCGACAATACTCCCTTACAGATATCTGGTGGAGAACAGCAAAACAGTGCTTCCTGAAGGACTTATAGAGTTTCTGAAATCAGAAGAGAACACTTTCTAAGGCTCAAATCGACTTTTCCTCCACAGCCCATTTTTGAGTAAATTATATAAATCACCATTCATAGCCCATTTTGGTGGGGAAAATGGTCAAGAAAGTAGTCATAATCGAGGATGAGGAAGCGATCGCAAAAGCAGAAGAGATGATCCTGTCAGAAGAATATGACGTGCATGTTGCAAATGACGGTGAGACAGGCCTCAAGCTCGTCAAGAAGCTGAAGCCGGACTTAGTGGTTCTCGACCTCATGCTGCCTAAAAGAGGAGGCTATGACATAAGCTTCACCATAAGGCAGGATCCTGAATTAAGCTCAACAAAAATACTGATGGTGACAGCAAAGAACCAGCAGGTAGACATGGAAAAAGGGGTGATGGTAGGGACAAATTCCTACTTAACGAAGCCGTTTGAGGCAGAAGAGCTGCTTCTGATGGCAAACAAGCTGTTAAAGGAATAAGCAAATGCCACATATCCCATTTTTTGAAGCCAGCCTATGGCACAAATTTTTCTTCTTTCTAGGAACTGAATCAGGAGAGTTCGCAATAAAGTCGTTCGCACTCCTGATATTCGGTCTGTTAACATATATGCTCTGGCATGAATACCTTGCAAGCAAGAGAGATGACCTTAAGATATTATCATACGGCTTTGCATCGCTGACAACAGCAAAGATATTCAGCGTCATATTGTATGCAAGCCTCATATTCGGAGCTATGCCGATAAGGATAAGCAGATCGATATACCAAGTAATAGATGTATCATTAGAAAGCTTTGCACTGATATTATTGACAAACGCTCTCATATACCCTTTGTTCAGAAACAACAAAGAGAAGTTTATGAAGGCGATCAAGGAAGAGATAAGCATATTCTCCCTGGGAGCGATAATACTTGAGACAAGCTGGATATTGTTCTTCTCAGCAAAGAACATCGGCTTTGAGCAATTCGCAGCACACCTGTTCTTCACCCTGTTCAAGATCGGCATACTTGGAACAGCTATATTCCAGCTGCTTGAGAACTCCCACATAAAGTTCAAATTCAGAGAATGGGTCTTTGTAGCATTCATAACGTTTGCAGCAGACCCTATAATAGACCTGTCAAACTTCCTATTCTTCCAGAACACATCAGTAAAGCTGGAAGTAGCCGGAGCTCCTTTCCCGCTAATAGCAGCATTGATAATCTTCAGGCTGGTATACCTTAAGCTTGTGGACAAGGCAATGCTAAGGAAAAAAGTAAAGATATCAGAACAGAAATATCTGCGCGAGAAAGAAGTAGGAGAACTAAAAGACAAATTCTTGTCAGTAGTAAGCCATGAGCTAAGGACTCCGCTGACATCAATCAAGCTATACCTTGGGCTGTTAGACAAAAATAAGTTCGGAAAGATAAACAAGAAGCAGAAAGACGCTATAGCAGTAGTCAAAAAAGAGAGCAACAGATTAACGAACCTTATAAATGACGTGTTAGACTTGAGCAAGATGGAATCAGGAAAAGCGAGATTGAGCATATCTAATTTCAGGCTGAGAGAGATAGTCACGCCGATACAAGAGAGCGAGGCGCAGGCAAAAAAGATCAGGCTGATGAATGCTATACCTCCTCATATGGAAGTAAATGCAGACCAGGACAAGATAAGACAAGTGATAATAAACCTGCTCAGCAACGCGATGAAATACACTCCTGCAGGAGGGAAGATCACCATATCTGCCTCAGAAAATTCCTCCAGCTGGAGCATCAGAGTATCTGATACAGGCCTAGGGATGGAGAAAGAAGAGCTGAACAAGATATTTGACAAGTTCTATCAAGTTGAACATCACATGACGAGATCCAAAGGAGGAACAGGACTAGGATTGAGCATAGTCAAAGAGATCGTCGACATGCATAAAGGAAGCATAGGAGTTGAATCAGAAGTAGGGAAAGGCACAACATTTATAATAAGCGTACCAAAAGACATCAAAGGTGAGAAAAATGAGTGAAGACTGCATCTTCTGCAAGATCATAAAAGGAGAGATCCCTTCAAGAAAAGTATATGAAGATGAAGACATGATAGCGTTCCTTGACATAATGCCTGTCAACAAAGGCCATGCATTAGTCGTCCCAAAAAGGCATTTCCAATACATAGAGGAAGCGACTGATGAAGAGCTGGCTGCTCTTATGAAGAAGATCAAGAAGATCGCTCCAGCAGTGCTGAGAGCAGTAGGCTCGCAAGGATACAATCTAGGCATAAACAACGGAGCAGTTGCAGGACAGCTAGTGCCGCATCTCCATTTTCATATAATGCCGAGATTTGAGGGAGACGGCCACCACCTGTTCAAAGGGAAAAAATTATCTGATGAGGAGATGGACAAGGTAAAAGAAAAGATCGTAGGTAACCTTTAAAAAGAGTCCTGTGTTTTTTCTGCTCAGATGCGGGTGTAGCTTAGCCTGGTTATAGCGTCACGCTCATAAGGTATGAGCTCTGAGGGATAATCCCGATGACTAATGCTATACCAAGGAAACGTGAAGGCCGGGAGTTCAAATCACCCCACCCGCACTTTCTTTTTAATCTAATATTCTTGGAATAAAATCATTTCCTTAAAGAATTCACAACAACAGAAGTAACTTCTTCTTTACTCATGTCATCAGGAGCATGATAAGAGGCAACATCACTAAACGGCTCTGCATTATAATCCAGGTGATCATCTAATTGAGGTCTAGCAAACATAAATCCATTATTAACAAGAGTATCTACCAATAAAGGAGCCATTTCTCCTTCCAAATTCCAGGACTGAACTTCCTCAAGGCGACATCCTCTAAAATAGCCTTTCCTTAGTCTTTGCATATCTACAGGAGACCCTGCAGGAGAAATCCTTGCAGCATAATGCTCAGGTGCACCGTATAAAGGAACAACATGCATTAAAGTAACAGTCCTATCATAACCAGGGTCAACAGAACTTTCTGCATTCAACTCATTTGGAATGTTTGCAACCGGAACTCCCTTATCATCAAGGAGAATCGGCATCCTTGTCATTTGAGAATCAAAACCATCTTCAGTTAATGAAACCATGAATTGAGGAGGCACAACATGAGTGCTGCGCTTATAATCTGCAATCATAAACATACATTGAAACACAGCATCTGCAATATCCTTTTTGTTTCCATTATTTGCGACAATCAAATCTGCAATACCATGCATTATCCCAGGAATCCCTAAAAATTTCTGATAATACCTGAGAACATGCTTTCCGCCCCAAGCATCATATCTTTCTTCAGGAATATCAGAATCAAGCTTGTCAATCCTTCCCTGGATCTGCTCAGGAGTTCCTCCACGCTGCATAATCCTTTGAATTGTTATATCTCTAGGAACATCAACTAAAATACTTGTAGCTCCATAGTCTATTTTAAGGTCTACAGCACCATCAGCATCATTAACAGTAACAAAAACAATCTCATTATCTGATCTTGGAAATAATTCTTCTTTAGACCATCCATATGCATGACCAGAATTCTGGGAAACATAAGCAGAAATAATTTCTCCATTAAAAAGCATAGAATCAAGCTTTTTCAACTTTTGAGAAAACCTTTCTTCAGGATCTGATGATTCATCATCTGCAACAATATACATATTTTCCACAGGATCGTCATCAGGACGAGGATCGCGAGTAGTAAACCTTCTTGCTTTTCTCAAACTTAAAGGAGAACCATTAGGCAAAATAATCCCATCATACCTCTCAACAATTGAATTAATCAAAGTAGTTTTACCACTACCAGAAAGACCGCTAAAACATACAATGTCACAAATACATCCTGGCTTCATAGTTTAATTCCCCCAACAATTCTGATAAGTATGTTATTGAGGAGAACAACAATAAGAGTATATAAATTTTTCGTTTTTTAACTCCTTTTTAGTAGTAATCATAGATTAGTTAAGTTTTTTATACTCAAGAAAAGCAAGCCAAAGAATGCTTATACTGATCAACCCATTATCAAGAGGATACCACATAAAGTGGAGGATGAGGCTTCTCAAGAAGTTTGCAAGAAGAAGGAAGGCAAAGATAGTCCACCTTCCGACCTCAGGGAATATGTTCAAGCCGATAGAGGAAGAGATCAAAAAACACAAAAAGATATTCATAGCAGGAGGAGACGGAACTTTCGAGAGCGCCCTCAACAACCCTATGATGAAGAACAAGACATTGGGATTCTTTCCGCTGGGAGCAGGCAACGCGTTCTACTGGCATTTCTACAAAGGAAAAAGATATGTGTACCTGAGAGATAAATTCCCATTCCATGAGACAGAGATGGATGTTCTTGAGATCACATGGGACAATGGAAAGAGGGAGACAATGATGCTCAGCGCAGGAATAGATGCTGAAGTCTTCAGGCTGGGCAAAAGGACAAAAGGGCATCCTTTCCTCGACTATCTCGGAGGGGTGTTCAGGGCAATAATCTATTCAAAAGGAAAATATCCGATGAGAGCAAATATAGACGGGAAGAAAAAAGAATGGAAAAATATCGTCAACATAATGATTGCAAAAACAACAAAGATAGGATATGGGTTCAGGATAATACCTTTTCAGGTAGAACCTTCAGACGGATACATCTATGGAGCTGCAACACTCAATCCAAGAAAGATATTCCATAACAAAGTGATAAGATTGTTGACATTCTTCTCAAAAAACTTATGGATAAAAAGAGATATCCTTGCGCCGATCAAAGCGAAAAAGATAACGCTTGAAAGCGACGAACCTTTCCCGATACAAGCAGGAGGAGAATTCCTAGGCTTCACAAAAAAGCTCAGAGTGAAGATAAAAAGGAAGCAGAAAGTGCTTGTGATCTAAAGCTCGAAAGAAAAAGAACGATACGGCAGCCGGGGATCGAACCCGGGACACGACCTTGCTCCGCAAAAACTGAGGTTGGGAGGGTCGTATGATACCGCTTCACCACTACCGTGCTTTAATTATCCTTAAGATAAGCTATGAACTTCAAAAATGCTTTGTTGCGATGATCTTCAACATGCACTCCTTCTTTTCTAAGATCTCTTAACACCTTATCATGGCCTTCAGGAACAAAGATAAGGTCATAAGGAAAAGGAGTGTCATCATACTCAGGCTGCTCATCGGTTA
This sequence comes from uncultured Methanosarcinales archaeon, assembly GCA_964526585.1. Taxonomy (GTDB): domain Archaea; phylum Nanobdellota; class Nanobdellia; order Woesearchaeales; family CAZGIN01; genus CAZGIN01. Next base: position 7,184 of record CAZGIN010000006.1, on the reverse strand, counting down.
TCCTGCCTTTCATAGTATCTTCAAAGACAACAGGATCGTCTCCAGGAATGCAATATCCAATAGCAGACAAGAAATATCCTTCTCTTGACTTTCCGTCCAGAAGCCTCCATATGCCCTCATAACCGATCTTGCGATATACGAACTTAGTATTAACCCCAGGAAATCCAGGATAAGCATCAAAGAAAAAACCAGTATCGTCAACCATGACGGGTTTGCCTAAGCTTTCTGCGCAAAACTTTGCGCCTTCTCTTGCTATCTCCTGCGTCGAAAGAGAATTATCCTCAGGATAATCGATAAACGCCTGCTCTATCTCGATATCATGCTTCGCAAACAATCTCTTAGCCTGATCAAGCTTAGAAAGATTAGAGGTAGCAAAAAATATCTTCTTTTGTTTAACATTTTCTACATTACTCATCTGAACCCATCTCTTATCTTGAAGAAGCGATTGTGAATATTAAACTTTTCGTTAATACCAAGCTTTTCCCTGAACAAAGCATCAACCTCAGAAAGACGCCTGAAACCTTCAGAAGGAAGCTTAGGATCGATGAAGCGGAGCTTGACAGTAGAGATTATATCATAATCATTCTCATCAGAAACAAAACATGCGTCCTTGTCTATCAGCTTCAGCTTAGACAGGATTTCTTTGTCTTTTGAACCAGTCAGCTTTGAAAAAACAACATCATCAGTAAGAAACATATCCTCTTTTGACATCAATCCTTTCTCAATAGCTATCCTTATGGCATCACCAAGAGCCTGATAAGAAAACACCTGAAAAGGAAGAGCCCAAAACTTCATGTTAATATCGATATAAGCAAAAGCAAGCTGCTTTGCGATCTTACTATCCGAAACAAAAATCTCGTTATTCTTAACAACAAGAGAATCGACAACTGCTCTTACAAAATCTGTTCCGAAATGCTTAATGATAAGGCCGTCCCTTAACGTATAGTCGATCCTGTCAGCGCAAAGATCAGGAAGAGACTTTTCAAGAAGAGGAAAAGCAGAATCATCCAGCAGATCCTTGTAATCATAACCATGCCTTTCAAGGATGGACGGTATCTCAGACCTGACTATTATCTGCTCAAAGAACTGCTCATGAAAATCATGCTTGTCCTGCCTGCCGAAAGCATAATCCCC
>CAZGIN010000006.1:3356-5950 GCA_964526585.1 uncultured Methanosarcinales archaeon | reverse complement strand
TCTTCCCTTTCTTTTGCTTTTATCTTCTCCCAAAGATCCAAAGCCTCTTCTTTAGTCTTAACAGTTCCCCTAAGATCTCCAAAGACATGAGGGTGGCGCCTCCTGCATTTATCTATAGAATAGCGCATCACTTCCTTGATATCAAAATGGCCTTCCTCCTTGGCAATCTGAAACGTAAGAAGAACAGTCCAGAAAAGATCTCCAAGCTCTTCCTTGATATGAGGAAGGTCCCATCCATCTATAGCCTCAGCAACCTCTTGAGCCTCCTCAAGAATATCCTCTTTCATGTCCTTAAGAGTCTGAGACCTGTCCCAAGGGCAGCCATATTCTCCTCTCAGCTCTTCCAAAACCTTCACAAATTCCTCAAAAGTATCTTTCATGATAATCACTTCCTATAAACTATATCCTACATTCCCATTCTCTCAAAAAATGATTAAGGAACAGCTCCAAAAATTCATAGCGCTCTTTAGCCATAATCTGACCAGTATGAGTGTGAAAAGATTCCGGCTTTATATTAAGCAGCTTCTCATAAAAATGATTTATCGAGGAAGCAGCCTTCGTATCTGGAGCATATTCTTTGTTAGGCTTGATATCAGGAGCAAACAAAGGTATCCTTTTTTCTCCCCCTCTTGAGAAAACCCTTGCTATCCCTATAGCACCAAGGGCATCAAGACGGTCAGCATCCTGGAGTATCTTCGCTTCAACTGTCTCAGGCATTATCCCCTTAGAATACCTATGAACACGGATGCAGTACTGCACTTTTGGAATCTTATCAGAAGGAAAGCCTATCTCTGCAAGAATCTTAGCTGCTTTCTCAGCACCAGCGTCAGCATGGCACTCAACCTTTCCTTCATGCTCTTCTTTTCTTGATATGTCATGCAGAAGCGCAGCTGCCTGAAGGACTTCTAGGTCAATTTTCTCGGACTGAGCGATATGAAGAGCTAAATTATAGACTCTCTCAGTATGGTCAAAGCCGTGGCTGCCAGAGAACTCATCCTTGATCTCATCCCTTAAACGTCCTATCATAAATTACACCCAAACAATATTATGGACACGTCGGGACTTGAACCCGAGGCCTCCCGATCTTTAGGTAAAGTAAACATTTACATGCCAACCGAGCGCTCTCTCCTGCATCAAGCAAAGCTTAATGTACCAGGCTGAGCTACGTGCCCATGATAAAACGGAAAAGAAGCGGATTTTTAACCTTTTAGGTTGAAGACGCTGAAGGCTCAGCGCAGATGCAGTCGCATGTCCCGTTGACGGCCCTGAACTTTGCAAGATCAAAGCCTGCATCATTGCAGTTCTTTGTGCACTCTGCAAGACAATAATCCAATTCTGCATTCCCGAAATCTTTGCCCCTAAAATCATAGACAAAGATCGAATATCCTATCTTCGCATCAGGCTCATAGGCCCTTAACCAATCGCTGCATGCAGTCTGCTGTTCAGTAAAGCCCTGATAGAACGAAGCGCTGACAGCAACAACACCCGGAACAGGATAACAAGTGAGATCAGAATGGTTTATCCCCCTAAAATCAGGATCGTCGTTGCCAAAATAACCAAGATAGACATGTGATATTCCATTTTGATCCATATATTCCTTAAGCCTGATAAGATCCTGGCCCCAGTCGATGTTTGAATCAGTCAGGATATTATGGCCATTATCAGGCCCTCCAGCAAGGAAATTGAAATAAGCCAGATGATAAGGGAAGATAAGCAAGGCAGATACCACATATGAGATTCCAAGTATAGTGAACAATGATATGTAAAGAGCCTTGTTCCACCTATAAGAATGAAGCTTAGAAACAAAAACGAACAACAGGGGATAAACCGGAAGGATATGCCGCAACCCGATGTTTATATGATTGAAGATGAAAGCCAGAAAGAAAAATAATACAGGCACAAAAAGAAAGGCATCCTGCCTATTAATCTTCTTGTAGAACAGAAGCATAAGAGCGAGCATGACAAGAGTAGGAACAGGAGTCTTAACAAGAAAAGCGATGATGAAATAATACCACCAACCCTGCATAGAATAATTTCCGAGCAGAAAAGAGTGATGCCCTGCTGCAGAATGAGTAGCAACTTCCTTAAGGCCTGCTATAAAATAATTAAGCTCAAACAAATATCCTGCGAAGAGCAAAAATGCGCCTATAAGAAAACTAAGCCCAATCATCCAGAAAAGGTCCTTCTTCTTGCCAGCATCCTGCTTTGACAGCAGAAATAATACCAGAACAACAGGAGCCAAATAAACAGAAGTAAACTTGCTAAGGAACGCTAGACCTAATGCAATTCCTGCAAAAACACAGTTCTTAAGACTTATATCCTTGAAAAGCCTCCAAAAGTAATATACAGCAATAAAGACAAAAGCAGTCAACCCAAAATCATTAGTTGACAGACTCGAATGCGCAATCATGTTGGGACTGAAAGAGTAAAGGAATAAAGCAGCATAGGCAGATTTAATACCATATATCTCATAAGCAAACCTAAACACATAGACCCCAAGCAATATGCCTACAAGGATCATCATAAACCTGCCCCAAAACAGCATCAGATCAGGATCATTGCCGCTGTTGAAGAAAAAATCAGTCCCCCAAACC
>CAZGIN010000006.1:0-3346 GCA_964526585.1 uncultured Methanosarcinales archaeon | reverse complement strand
CCCAGGCATCACTAGGGATATTAGGGTTAGGATGGATGAACAATAAAGGAAATGCCACGATGTATTTTGTAAGCGGAGGATGCTCAAAATTCATACGCATGTCTCCTGTAAGGTAATAAGAATATCCTGAAGAAGCATAGACAGCCTCATCTACAGTAAGTCCTTTGTCTTTCAAAGAAAGAAATGCCTGAAGGAAAAACAATAACAAAAGGAATGCAACACCAAAATAATGGATCTTTTTCATGGGAATAAGAAAACCTCAATTAATATAAATAAATATGCACTTCGTATGATTATGGCCATAAGCGCATGTATAATAGCAAAAAATGAGGAAGAAGTGATCGCAGGATGCCTTGAATCACTTAGAGGGCTTGCAGAAGAGATAATATTGGTGGATACAGGCTCAACAGATGATACAAAAAAGATAGCAGAGCGATATGGAGCAATAATACATGGCTTTGAATGGACAGATGACTTCTCAGCAGCAAGAAACTATTCGTTGAGCAAAGCAACAAAAGAATGGATATTAGTTATAGATGCAGATGAGACGATATCTGAACAAGACCATCAAAAGATAAGGGATGCGATTAAAGGAGCTGAACATGAGAGGGGCATTTCAGGCTATATGCTGGTGCAGAGGACTTACCTAAACGATTCAAGCAGCCCTGCATGGCAGTCAGCTTCAGGAGACACATATACTGAAAGCAAAAAATATTCTGGATGGGTGCCTACAAAACTAGTAAGATTGTTCAGGAACAACCCTGAAATAAGATATGAAATGCCAGTACACGAATCAGTAATGGATTCGATAATAAGATCAGAAGGCAAGATAAAGGCACTAGAAATACCAATACATCATTATGGAAAGGTAAGAGGAGAAGGTTATACCAAGAAAAAGGGTGAATTGTACTACAAGCTTGGCGAGGCAAAAGCAGCAGAATCTGAAGGCATAGAGGCTGTAAAGGCGCAATTCGAGCTTGGAGTCCAGGCAAATAGGCTGGAAAAATATGAAAAGGCCATTGAATGCTTTGAAAAAGTGATAAGACTTAAACCAAGATTCTCAAGAGCTTATGTAAACCTGGGAGTTGCATATCTAAAGACCGGACAAACCAAGAAAGCGATAGAAACCCTTGGAAAAGGAATAGAAAAATGCCCTACATCAGATATTTTCAATAATCTGGGGATCGCATATGAGGAGAAAGGTGATATAGCAAAGGCATATGCAAATTACATGAGAGCATCCCAACTAAACCCAAATAATATAGAAACCCATGAGAACCTGGCAAGAATATACTATAAAGTCAAAAATTTTGAAGAATTAATAAGAAGGCTGGAGATAATAATACGCCTAGATCCAAAAAGAACAAGCGCATACCTCAACCTGGGAGGAATCCTGCTGATGACAGGAAAGAATACAGAAGCAATAAGCGTACTTGAGAGATGCATATCAGCTGATAAGGATTGTGCAGAGGGCTACTTAAACCTGGGATTAGCCTATCTAGAGACCAAATCCTTTGAAAAAGCAATTGAATCTTTTAAGAAAGCACGTTCTATCGATCCAAGGCTGGATCTGCAAGTAGAAAGCATAATGAAGCAGATAAAACCCGGCAAATAGGCTTGCCCTATCCTAATACCATCCAAAAGTGACAATAAGGCGAGACCTATGAATTCTAAAGAGAGAGAAGCTGTTTTCCAAAAAGAGGGTAAACAGTATGTACAGTATGGCGAAAAGCTTATAAATGGATGGCGATATGATGAAGATACGTCTGTCAGATTTACGTCGACAGATTATCATTGGACATGTGCACGATATGGCCAATGGAAAGGAAAATTTTGCAACGCAAAGTTTTCAGAGGTTAATAAGCCCAAAAAAACTTATTAACAATCAAATAGGCATGGTAAAATAGCCAAAAAAACATGGAGGTGTTCAGATGAGACTGAACAAAGCTATCAAGCGAATCGTAGCCCTGGGAACAGGACTAACAACATTAGGCGCAACATTTCTAGGCGCAATGGCAGCAGCTGATTTGAGCATGTACCCAGAACCATTCATCAAAGACGGTGTCTTTGACGGAGTGATCATACTGGGACAGAATGCAGCAGCAAAAGATGTAATCGGAGCAGTTGAAGTGGTGGCAGCACTACAAGCAGAGTCTGTAACTACAACGCAGGTGAGCGCAGGCGACACATCAGGAACAGTAACCCTGACAGGAGATTCGTTCAAGATAAAGACAGCATCTAACAATGTGATGATCAACGAAACCCTGTATTCAGTTAAGAACTCCTTAACAGACGCAGATATGCCAACCCTACTTAAGAAAGGAGAAATGTCCAATGAGAAAGGGACAACAGATGTAGAGCAGAGGTTGTACATGCCAAATGCTTACGTGAGATTTAATGTAGACGGCGATGGTGCTGATGACGACCCACATCTTGCATTGTACTTCCCTGAAGCAACAGGCACTGATGGAACATACGATGGAAGCGGAGCTGAGCTTTATGCATACAAGATATCGTTCCCATCAAAACTGAAGAGCGATGTTGATACCACAACCAAGGATTGGGATGACATCGAAAACAAAAAGATTACATTGCTTGGAAAAGAATACACCATCATACAGTCAGACAACACATCAACAGAGCTTGATCTGATGGGCGGAGCACTGGAAGCAACAATGACAGAACAGGAAGAGAAGACCTTCACCTTAGGAACTGGCGAAGACGCAAAGACCTACACAGTAAAGGTAGACGCAATTACAGACACCGCCCCTGAAGAAGTTGTGCTGACCATAAACGGATGGAGAACAGACAAGCTGGCACAAGGAGAAACCCAAAAGCTAGACAATTCAGATGAAGAAGTAGGAATAAGAGAGATTGTCAACCTAGAAGGAACAGAAGGATGGGCAGATACTGTAACATTCTACCTAGGAGCCCAGAAGATGGTCCTGAAAGATTCCACCTCTAAACTAGGAACAGCATCAGCAAATGCAGGATCTGTTGAAGTAGGCGGAGAAACCTTAAACGATGTTAAAGTCGATATACAGGGATCATACACTTCGGGAGATGTAGAAATTGATAGCATCATTTTGTTCTTTGAGAATAGTGATGACTACTATGTCCAAATAGGAGGAAAATTGTCAGATAGGCTTGAGGCAGAAGCTAACGATCCAAAAGAGAGAGACAAGCTATTCCTGCGCAACTTCGACTTTGCGTTCTATGGGCTAGACGAGATAAACACTGAAGATATAAAAGTGACAAGCTCAGGAAACACAAAATACAAGCTAAGTGCAGAAAACGCCTTGGGACAGCTTACAAACTTTTACGTCTACCTGAACGGAACAGGAGC
>CAZGIN010000005.1:17869-23092 GCA_964526585.1 uncultured Methanosarcinales archaeon | reverse complement strand
CCGCCGGCGGTTTGTCCTCCTGGGAGGTGGAGCAGATCTCAGACCAGGTCTGGCAGCAGATGGTCAACGAAATACTGATGAACAAAGCCCTCAAGCGTCACGATATCGAGGTGAGCGACGCCGAGGTGTCCGACTACTATAATGAGCATATCAAGGGCGATATCGGCGATATAAGGAACGCTTCCAAGGAATCTGTTGGCCCGGGAGTTATCACTGCTGCCTTGTTTTTGAAGAACTTTGTTGACAAAACTCCATGGGCTCATCTTGATATCGGTGCTACTGTATGGACTAAGTATGACAAGGATTATCGTCAAAAAGGGGCTACTGGAGTTATGTTGAGGACATTGCTTAAGTTTTTGGAGGGATGATGTATGGAAAATTTAGTTATTGTTGGAGGCGGCATTTCAGGGCTTACTGCTGCTATCTATGCAGCTCGCGCTTCATTGAATCCTTTGGTCGTTGAGGGCAAAGAGCCAGGAGGCCAGCTTATGTGGACTACTCTTGTGGAGAATTTCCCTTGTTTTCCTGACGGCATCTTAGGGCCTGACATGATGTCTAGGTCAAGACAGCAGGCTAAGAGATTTGGTGCAAGATTCAAGGCTGGTGAAGTTACTTCTTTTAAGAAAGCTGACGGCCATTATGAATTATTTTTTGGAGAGGAGAAGCTTGAGGCTAAATCTATAATTATCGCTACAGGCGCTTCTGCTAGGTGGACCGGTCTTCCTTCTGAAGCTAAGTTCAAGAGCAAAGGGATCCATACTTGCGCTACATGCGACGGCTATTTCTACAAAGACAAGGTTGTTTTTGTTGTCGGCGGCGGAGATTCTGCTATGGAAGAAGCCAGTTTTCTTTCAAAGATAGCGAAGAAAGTTACCATCGTGCACAGGAAAGATTCTCTTAGGGCTTCTGATTTCATGCAGGAGCGCATCAAGAAATTAAAGAACGTCGATTTTATGTGGAATTCTGAGATTTCTGAATTCAAAGGAGATGATATGCTTAGCAGCGTGATGATAAAAGATAACAAGTCTGGAGAAGTTAAGGAGCATAAGGTTGATGGTGTTTTCCTTGCCATAGGCCACATCCCAAATATAGGGGCTTTCAAGGATATTGTAGAACTCGACAAGTTTGGTTTGGTTAAGACCGATGAGCGCGGAAGGACTAATCTTCCTGGAGTTTTTGCTTCTGGTGATGTACAAGACCATCTTTACAGGCAGGCTATAACTTCTGCCGGCTCTGGATGCAGGGCTGCGATGGAAGCTGAGCGTTATCTTGATGAGGTTAGCCATGCCAGATAAGCTCTTGTTTGGGCCTGCCGGCATCCCTCATTCTACTCCTAAAACCGGTATATTGGCTGCTGTCGAGCAGGTCAATGCTCTTGATCTTGGTTGCATGGAGCTTGAGTTTGTGAGGAGTGTTTATTTATCAAAAAAGACAGCTCCTCCTGTTGCAGAACTTGCCAAGAAACATAACATAATGCTTACATGCCATGGAAGCTATTATATCAACTTGAATTCTGATGATAAGGCTAAGGTTGGCGCTTCAAGGTCTAGGATACTGCAGGCAGCTGAGATAGCAAATCTTGCTGGTGTTTGGAGCTTGACTTTTCATGCTGCTTATTACATGAAACAGCAGCCAGAAAAAGTATACTCTCAGGTTAAGGAACAGTTATCAAAGATAGTCAAAGAGCTTAAAGACAACTCAAACAAGATCTGGATCCGTCCTGAGACTACTGGCAAAGGTTCCCAATTTGGGACTGTCGATGAGATAATAAAGCTCTCAAAGGATCTTGATCAAGTTCTTCCTTGTATTGATTTCTCGCATCTGCATGCAAGAAGCGTTGGAAAAGAGAACACTTTGAAAGAGTTCCGCACAACCCTTGAGAAGATCGAGAAAGGCCTTGGAAGGACTGGCTTAAACAATATGCACATCCATGTTTCCGGCATCAATTACGGCCAGAAAGGAGAGCTTAATCATCTTGATCTCAAGGAATCTGACATGAATTACATGGATCTTATGAAGTCTTTCAGGGAATTTAAGATCAAAGGATGTGTTATCTCAGAATCTCCTAATCAGGAAGACGATGCTTTGTTGATGAAGAAGACATTCAATAACCTAAGAGCTTAGTTCTTTTCGAAACATTTATTAATCTAAGGCTAATAAAAGCAGATATGATCAAAGCTCAGTACATATTTTATATTATTGGGATAGTCTTTTTGTTTGCGACAATTGCATACTTCAGTTATGAATATCTTTTTAGTTTGTCTGATATGGTCAAGACGATCATATTGATCTGTCTGATAATAATTTCTTTTGTCCTGGCAGATTTTATGGCAGAGAGGAATATCTAAAATGGTATGGTACCCAATGGTCGGATATGCTGTATTCTGGCTCGGATTACTGGCCAGTATCATAATCTACCTGGTGAAGAGCAAATGGTATCCTATTTTATACCTTATATCTGTATCATCGTATATCTTCACAGTTTGCTTTGTCATTGATGTGTTTGATTTCAGCAAGAATGCGATATTATTGACGCTGGCATTCTCAGCGCTGGTCATGATAGGCATGGGTTTTTACCTTTCTAAAAAGAAATTTGCCAAATGAACCGGAAATTATTGTTTGGGATATGCATACCTGTCCTAGTCATAATATTCCTGATATTATTAAGCATCAATCCTGAAGGGTTTGTAGTTGACACGCACACCATCCCGCAGTTTGAATTTAAGGATCTTTTCAGTGACTGGAATGAGAGCCGAGCTCCCGGGACCGCCATAAACAGGATCATTCTCCAGACCACCACAGTTAAGAATGATTATTTCATACCAAGAAAGATCAGATTGAAAGCTCCGTCAGCATGCTTGTTTGACAGGGACGGCAATACTAAAGGACGGGCACTGGCTGCGAATTACAATGTAGGCGTGCTGACCGCGAATGGTATCAAGGCAACAACATCAGACAGGTTTTACAGCACAGAAGTAGAGATTGACCTTAAGCCTCAACAGGAAGTGGAGGTAGAGCTTTATTATGACTCTAGAGAGAGCAAGAATAGGCTGCAGTACTTTGATCACTTTGATGAGATCCTGTTGGTCAGGTCAACCAAGAACTATATTCCCTGCATGGACCTCACACAGGAGGAGATAGACAGCGCAGTAAGGATCCCTATTGTAAAAGAATAAAAAAATTAACCTAATCTGCCGATCGCATTCTCAACAGCCTCAAGGATCATTAAAAATCATTATCTTCTTTTCATCGCAAACAGCCCTAAGAAGATCCCCATCACTGCAAGAGAGATTATTATCGGGACTAGTACCCATGCCTGTTCTTTCATGAATATCGCGAATATGGCTACTATCGCTATAGATATCCCTCCTATCGATCCTGCTATCCCTACCATAGGGTTTTTATCGCTGCAGTATGATGTGCTTCCGGTCTTCATCTGGTCTGTTTTCTTTCTTGTTTTTGCCATCTAGCCACCTCTTTCACACTCCTGACTGATAATCTTTTTATAATTATCTGTTTTTCATGATTTTATGAAGCTTCTATTAAAGAACGGCAAGGTCTATACTGAAAAAGGCTTTATCGATGCCGATCTCCTTATATCAAATGGCCGGATCGAGAAGATTCTTCCTGATATAAAAGAGATGGCTGAGCCTTCTAAGGTTATTGATTGTTCAGGCAAGCATATATGTCCTGGATTTATCGATGCTCATGTCCATTTTAGAGAACCTGGCCATACGCATAAGGAAGACTTCCTGTCAGGCTCAAAAGCTGCTGCTGCAGGAGGAGTTACTACTATTTTTGACATGCCTAATACTTCTCCTCCTACTGTTTTCAGGGATGATTTAGAACAAAAACGAGAGCTTGCAAAGAAATCTCTGGTGAATTATGGATTATATGTCCTTGGTTGCAAAGATAACATGAATAATGTAGGCTCTTACAAGAACATACCTGGCATAAAGGTTTTCCTGGGATCAAGCACAGGTAATTATCTTACTGAAGACATGGGAGTATTTGCAGAGATCCTGAAGAATTCTGAAAAGCCTGTTGTAGTGCATGCCGAGAATGAATCCCTGATAAGGTATTTCTCTAACAAATTCAAAGAATCGAAGATGCATCATAAGATGCGTGATAACCTTGCTGCTGTCCTTAGCGTTGCAGAAGCCTGCACTTTGGCAACTTATCTCAGGAAAAGATTGCACATTACTCATGTTTCAACTTCTGAAGAGATCGATTATCTAAGAAGAAACAAGAACCAATACATAACATTTGAGGTTTGCCCTCATCATCTTTTCTTGGATGAGCAGTTCTTTGCTAAATACGGCAATTTTGGAAAGATGAACCCTCCTTTGAGATATGCTGACGACAGGGCTGAGTTGTGGAATGCCATTAAAGAGGGCTTGGTGGATATGATCACTACTGATCATGCTCCTCATCTTATAGAGGAAAAACAAAAGCCGTTTGAGGAAGCTCCTTCGGGTATTCCTGGAGTGCAGACAAGGATCCCGTTATTGCTGAATGAAGCAAGTAAAGAGAAGATCTCTTTGATGGACATCGTAAAGCTTTGTGCAGTCAACCCTGCGAAAATCTTTGGCATAAAGAATCGTGGAGAATTGAAGATAGGCTATTATGCTGACATCACGATCCTCGACATGCAAAAAGAAGCTCCTATCCGTAATCAGTCGCAGCTGAGCAAGTGTTCTTGGACTCCATTTGATCAGGTCATGGTAAAAGGCTGGCCTGTCATGACTATAGTTAACGGCCATGTTGTGTATAACAACGGCATGATAGATGATGCTGTGAAAGGCATGGAAGTTGAGTTCTGACATAAGCAGTCTTAAGGGCAAGTGTTTTGAGTTAAACTGCAAAAGAGGGAGTGCGTCGTCGACCCACGACCGGTTAAGAGCTTTTTGCAGCATCACACGAGCTGACTGCTTTGGCAGTATCCCATAACTTTTTATACCATCTCTTCTCCCCTTTATCTGGTGATGTTAGATGTTACATGAAGACAGAGCAAAATTGGATGATAAGACATTAGATCTGAAAAGGGCTATTGATTCTTTAACAGAAGAGCTTCAGGCTGTTGACTGGTACAATCAGCGCGCAGATGCCTGCTCAGATCCAAATCTGAAGAAGATATTGGTGCATAATGCTAATGAGGAGAAAGAGCACGCTTCTATGCTTCTTGAGTGGATAAGGCAGAATGATGATAACTTTGCCAAAGAG
>CAZGIN010000005.1:0-17859 GCA_964526585.1 uncultured Methanosarcinales archaeon | reverse complement strand
CTTAAGGAATACTTGTTCAGCAAAGAATCTGATATATCAAGTTTAGAGAAGTGAATTGTTTTTTGATTTTTGTGTTTCTTTCTTTTTTGGCAAACTTTAAAAACTTCTGCCTTGCCCCAGTTGAAATATCCTAATTTTTGAATGAAAATGAGCAGCGCACAAAATCCAAAGGTGAATCATCTTCTTGAGGGTTCTGTATTGAAGTCTATACTTAAGATTTCTGTTCCTGTAATATTTGCAAATATACTGCAGACGATCTACCAGTTGATTGATACTTTTTGGGTCGGAAGATTGGGTGCAGATGCTGTTGCTGCTGTTTCATTGAGCTTTCCTTTGTTGTTTTTCCTTATCTCGTTTGCTATGGGGCTTGCAATATCTGGCTCTATCCTTATCGCGCAGTACAATGGAAGAGGAGATAGAGAAAATGTTAATCTTATAGCAGGGCAGACTTTTTCATTGGTTGTGCTTATTGCTATAGTGCTTAGCATCATAGGATATTTCTCTTCTGAGTTTCTGCTCTCATTCCTTACTGATGATCCACTTGTGCTTTCTCAGGCTGTTGCATATCTTAAGATATCGTTCATAGGCATTCCTGCTATGTTCATCTATAATATATTTCAGTCTGCATTAAGAGGGGTTGGAGAAGTAAAGATGCCTATGATTATCATCCTTGTTACAGTTATCCTTAATGTTTTTCTTGATCCTTTGTTCATGTTTGGTTGGAAGTTTATCCCTCCGTTAGGTGTTGCCGGCGTTGCATGGGCAACATTGGTTACATTATGTATTTCTGCGGTTGCCGGCATCTATATCCTGATCAAAGGCACTTATGGAGTCAAGCTTATTGCATCTGATCTCAAGCTTAAGAAGAATGTTATAAAAAGGCTCCTTAAGTTGGGTGCACCCTCTTCTATCGAGTTTTCTTCAAGGTCTTTCGGCATGCTGTTGATGACTTTTTTGGTCTCAACATTTGGTACATTAGTTATTGCTTCTTTTGGCATTGGCACAAGGATATTGAGCTTTATCATAATTCCTGGCATAGGGTTATCGATCGCAACTGCTGCTTTGGTTGGAAACAATCTTGGCGCAAGGCAGCATTCTCGCGCAGAAGAGATCTCAATTACTGGTATGAAGATAGGATTTTTCTCTCTGGCATCTATAGGAATATTATTATTCGTATTTGCAAAGCAGGTCTCTGCTTTCTTTGTTCCATCTGAGCCTGAGCTTATAGCTATGTCTTCTTTGTTCATAAGGATAATGGCTCTTACTTTTGGCTTTATCGGCATCCATATGGTTGTATTTGGGACGCTAAAGGCTGCTGGCAAGACTACTTTGTCTATGTTTTTGGCTATATTCCAGATCATCCTGTTGTTTGGCATTGGTTTTGTGCTTTCAGTCTTGTTTGGCTTGAAAGAGCTTGGCATCTGGATCGCTTATCCTGCTTCCAATACACTTATGCTTGGAGTTGCATTGTACTTCTATTTCAGGAAGGATTGGCTTAAGAAAGAGCTCGTTTGAACTTATTAAATACATGAACTGATTAAACTCTTGCTTCCATAGCATTTCCGATTTTTAAAGCACAAAGTATTTAAGGAACCAATCTGCAATATTGTTCATGGAGAAAAGATATAAGATCATTTTAGGCATCAGCATATTTATTTTTTTATTGGCATTAGTTTTATTTGTGATTCCCTTTCCATATAGTGATACAGAAGTTTATACTGAAGAAGAGCCGTATAACGAGATAGAAACCTACTTTGATTCAGTCAAGACTGTCTCTAACGAGCCATACTCTGAAGATGCGAGATTTACTCTGGAACCGGTTTCCTCTGAGAGGAGTTTTGGTCCTTGGGGTTGTGGCAAGACAAATGTATATCTTATGACTAACCTAGAGAACGAATCATTATGTTTCGATTATATAACAACACTTTACGTTTTTGACCTCAAGATATGTGAAGCTGATACAAGCCGAATTTGCTTGATGCCCAATGAAGCAAGGGAATTAAAGCTTTCTTTGGCATATGGATATTGTTCAAATTCACGTATGGGATGTGATGATATTGATGGTGAAGAAAATTATAACGTTAAGCCTCAGTTTATTGCTATCCCAATAGTTGTCAAGTATAAGACGATAGAGCTTGAGGATGAGATCGAAAAGAACAGGACAGTTGTAAAATATAGAACTGTTGAAAAGACAAGGTCAGTTACTGAGTATGCGACATTATTCAAGCAATTTTTAACTGATTAAAGCCTTGTTCCTGTTCCATCTCTATGGGGTTTGCCGAATTCTGAGATGTATTTTTTGATGTATTCTTTTGCGTATACCGGCCCTTCTGTGCATACTCTGCTTCCTGTATCGTCTATGCAGCATTGTCCGCATACCCCGAATCCGCATTTCATATACCTTTCAAGAGAGCATTCGCAGTCTTTTTGGTAGAAATCAGCTAATTCGATCACTTTTTGCATCATCACTTCTGGCCCGCATGTGTAGATCATATCAATAGATTTATCAGACTCCAATGCTTCTTTAAGCGCACATGTAGAAAATCCTTTGTTGCCGCAGCTTCCGTCGTCTGTTCTTGTGATAAGTTCTACTTTGGATCCAGCAAATCTTTCTTGGTATATCAACAGATCCTTATTTCTTGCTCCCTGCAATAATCTAACTTTTGTTCCTCTTTTTGCTAGTTCATCTGCTAAGAATGCTAATGGAGCTGTTCCATATCCTCCTCCTACTAATACTGCATTTTTGCAGTGCATGGAGAATGGCTTTCCGTACGGCCCTTGTATGCCTACATATTCTCCTGGCCTCATCTCGAATAGTTTCTCAGTAAAATCTCCTCTTTTGCATACTGTTATCTCAAATCCTTTTTCTGTCAGCCTGCTTACACCAAATGGTTTTAGGTTTAGTCTTGGTATCCATAACAAGATAAATTGGCCTGGTTTTGCATCTATCTTTTCTTCAAATGTAAATGTCTTTATGCCTTCTGCTTCTTTCTTTATTGATGCTATCTTCATAGCTTTTGGCTGCTCTAGCTTATCCATGTGCAAGTCCGATCAGCTCCTTTGCTTTTGAATATCCTTCTTTTTCCATGAATGCTTTCATCCCTTCTGTTATCTTTTTGAAGCAGTCCAGTCCTTGATAATATACAGCAGTTCCGATTCCTAGTGCTGTTGCTCCTGCCATCATCATCTCTATTGCATCTCTTGAGGTTGTGATGCCTCCTGTGCCTATTATGGGGAGCTTTACTGCTTTGTATACATCATATACGCATCTTACTGCTATTGGACGCAAAGCAGGTCCTGATATGCCTCCAACTTTGAAATCCAGCACTGGCTTTTTTGTTTCTATATTGATGATCATTCCAGGCCCTAAAGTATTGCCCATATTGATTGCGTCTGCTCCTGCTTTTTGCGCTGCCTGCGCAACGTCTGCTAAGTTTTGAGTGTTAGGAGAAAGCTTGATTATGACTGGCAGTTTGGTATTAGCTTTCACTGCTTTTGTTATGTCGTATGTTGCTTCTGGTGTTCCTTGTCCTGCTAATGTTCCGAATCCTGGTGTGTGCGGGCAGCTTAATGGCACTTCTACTGCTGAGAAATCATTTTTTGTATCATTTAGGAAGTTCTTTGCCATATATGCAAAGTCTTCTGGGACTGTTCCGATTATGCTTGCTATGGCTGGCCCTCCAAGATCATATAGATCAGAAAACTCCTTTTTAGCTACATCCAGGCCAGGATTGCTATAACCAACAGCATTCATCATGCCTGCTTCAAACGTGATGCAGATCGGGTTATTATGCCCTTTTCGAGGTTCTTTTGATACAGATTTGATAGTAACTGCTCCTGCTCCGTTCATTATCACATTCCTTAGTGATGCTTTCGTAACCCCTAATATCCCTGATGCCAATATCGTCGGATTCCTCAATCTCAATCCAAGAATTTCTGTCTCAAGCATGATTTTGCCTAAACTCAGTTAGTATAAAAAGATTGTCCTGTCATAAGATATAGGTGGATTTTGCCAAAAACCACCCAAAAACCCAAAAAATACTCTATTTTTCCAAAAAATATACAAAACCTTTATATAGAAGTTGTACAACTATACATTCTGTTGATGTTAAGTCAACCAAATTAAAACAAACCAAACAAGGGATATGGCTTTGCCTTGCCCGGAGGTAATAAGATGAGACCAACAGATTTTAGAGAGATTGAAGCTTTGATGGATCAGATGCTTCGCCAGTTTGATAGCATCGGCTTTAGGCATCCAAGGATAAGTAATTCTTGCACAACACCTGATTGCGCACCGAACACAGCTGGCATAAACACAAACAGGTTTAGGAACCCTATTAATCCTAGATTTGCGCAAAGAGTAGATCAAAAAGCTGAAAAGCCTGTTGCAGACAAGTTTGAGAATCCAAAAGAAGTGATCTGCACTATTGAGCTTCCTGGAATAGAAAGAGACGACATAAAAGTCAATGCTTTAGATGAAGGGTTAGAAGTCAAGGTAGATACTGACAAGAAGAAGTTCTACAGGTACTTTAAGCTTGGAAAAACTGCTGATAAGGAGAACATATCTGCTACCCATAAGAATGGAGTTTTGGAATTGAAGATTCCAAAGAAAGAGCAGAAGAGGACTCCTATCAAAGTGATGTAGGTGATTGAGATGGCTGAAAAAGATAGAAGCTTGACACTTACTGTTGCAGAAGCTCCGCAGATGGATGTAGGAAGAGGGATTGCTCGAATCCCTTCTTCTATAATGCAGAAGCTCAGCTTGACAGCTGGAGATGTTATCCTGATCAAGGGAAAATCTAAAGCTGTTGCTTCTGTATGGCGTGCTCGAAGATGAAGTCTCTGATCTTATCAGGGTAGATGGTATCATCAGGTCCAATGCAGATACTTCATTAGGAGAAAAGGTTGAGATTTCAAAGCAGGACTTCCAGCTTGCTGGATCTATTACTTTATCTCCTTTGGAAAGCGTCAAGTTTAGTGGAGATCCTACTAACTACTTTCTCCAAAAGCTGTTAGAGAAGCCTTTGATAAAAGGCCAAAAGATCTCGATTGATGTGATGGGAACTAACTTGACTTACATAGCTACTAAGGTTTCTCCTTCAGGCTGTGTCAAGATAACTGATAGCACTCATCTGACTATTTCAGAGCAGGTTATCAAATCAGATATGAAGCTTCCTGAAGTCTCTTATGAGGATATTGGTGGATTAAAGGAAGAGGTTGAGAAGATCCGTGAGATGGTTGAGCTTCCTATGAAGCATCCTGAAGTTTTTGAGAGGATGGGCATAGGTGCTCCTAAAGGAGTACTGTTGACTGGCCCTCCTGGAACTGGTAAGACTCTTTTAGCCAAAGCTGTTGCTTCTGAGACTGATTCTCAGTTTTTCAGCATAGCCGGCCCTGAGATCATGTCTAAGTTTTATGGAGAGTCAGAAAAGCATCTTAGGGATATATTTGATGAGGCTGAGAAGAATGCTCCTAGCATTGTTTTCATCGATGAGGTGGATAGTATTGCTCCTAAAAGGGGGGAATCCCATGACCAGCAGGAGAAAAGGATTGTTGCACAGCTTCTTACTATGATGGACGGCCTAAAGAGCAGAGGTAATGTTGTTGTCATTGCTGCTACTAACAGGCCTGATGATATTGATGAAGCTTTAAGGCGTCCTGGCAGGTTTGATAGAGAAATTAAGATCATGCCCCCTAATGATGAAGGCAGGAAAGAGATACTTCAGATCCATACTAGGGGCATGCCTTTGGCTAAAGATGTAAACCTTAACTTTTTGGCAGCAAAGACATTAGGTTTTACTGGAGCTGACTTGGAATCTTTGTGTAAGGAAGCTGCCATCAAGGCATTAAAGCCTTACATGCCTTCTTTGAAGGAATACTCGATTAAGGTTCCGACAAATATCCTTGAAAAGATGGAAGTTTCGCAAAAGCATTTCCTTGATGCTCTGCAGATGGTCGAGCCTTCTGCTATGAGGGAACTTCTCATTAATAAGCCAAAAACTTCATGGGATGATGTTGGAGGATTGGAGGAAGTAAAGCAGCAACTTATTGAGGCAGTCGAGCTTCCGTTGAAGCAGCCTGAGCTTTTCAAAAAAGCTGGCATCACTCCACCAAAAGGGATCTTGCTTTCAGGCCCTCCTGGGACTGGCAAAACTTTGTTGGCTAAAGCTATAGCTCATGAATCTGATGCTAACTTCATCTCTGTCAAAGGCCCTGAACTTGTTTCAAAATGGGTCGGAGAATCTGAGAAGAAGATAAGGGAGATCTTCCAGAAAGCAAGGATGGTCGCTCCTACTGTCATATTCTTTGATGAGTTTGACAGCATCTCTAAAGTGCGCGGAATGTCTTTGGCTGACTCAACTGAAAGGATGGTCAACCAGCTTCTTACAGAGCTTGACGGCATCGAGGATCTTGAGAAAGTGACGATTATTGCAGCTACTAATAGGCCTGATCTGATTGATCCGTCTCTTTTGAGGCCTGGCAGGATTGATCTCAAGCTTGACGTTCCTCTTCCTGATGAGAAGTCAAGGCTGCAGATATTCAAGGTGCATACCAAAGATATGCCTTTAGCTAAAGACATAAAGCTGCAGGATTATATCCGGAAGACTGAAAGATGGTCTGGAGCTGAGATCTCTAACCTCTGCAGGGAAGCAGGCATGAATGCTGTAAGGGAGGCAGCTGGCTCAAGGCTGAAGAAAGCTGGAGCTGGAAAAGACATCAAGATCGAGATAACCAAAGCGCATTTTGACAAGGCTTTCACAGCTCTCCAGAAAAAGCTTGATGAAGATTCCAAGAATCCTGTGACAGGATAATTTTTTATTTTTTTCTGATTTCATAAAGACAATATTTAAATACTATCAGGCTCAGGATTCCTCTAGAGGTGGCATTTTGAATCATCATACTAATGGCATGCTTAAGATAACTTTGATGGATTATAACCAGGATAAGTTTGAGGAGAAGGCTGTCAAGGATCTTAAGGAGTGCTTCCATTTCAAGCATACTTCCACTGTTACCTGGATAAATATTTCTGGATTGAAGAATTATTCGCAGATAAAGGAGCTTGCTGAGTATTTTGGCATCCATTCTCTTATTGTTGATGATATCCTGAGCAGGAAGCAGCGCGCCAAGATGGAGCATTTTGATAATTATGTTTTCTTCTCTCTTCCTATGCTGAAGTACAGTCCTAAAGGCCATACTATTGCCATAGACCGGCTTAGCATCATCCTTGGAAGGAATTTTTTGGTAACATTTATCGATGATCCTGAAGATGATTTCAAGCTTATAAGAGACTGGATCCGAACTAATAAAGGGGTGATAAGGAAAAAAGGAGCTGCTTTCCTTGCTTATTCCATAATTGATTCTGTTATTGATCATTATTATAATATTTTGGAGGAGCTTGGAGATCATATTGAGGCGTTGGAAGCTTCTATCGTGAGCAATCCTACCCCTAAAGTGCTTCATACATTAAATAATCTGAAGCGGGGCAGCATCAACATGAGGCGTTCTATCTGGCCTGTCAGGGAAGTAATAAGCAATATGGAGCGTGCTGAAAGCCCGCTGATGAAGGAGATCACAAGGCTGTATATGCGTGATCTTTATGATCATTCTGCCCAGGCTATCGATACTGTTGAGACTTATCGTGATATCCTTTCTGGATTGTTAGACATCTATCTTTCAAGCATCTCGAATAGGCTTAATGAGGTTATGAAAGTCCTCACTATCATCGCCACAATCTTCATCCCATTAACATTCATTACAGGGATATACGGCATGAACTTCAGGTTTATGCCTGAGATAGAGTGGAGGTATGGCTACTTTGTTGTCATAGGCATAATGCTCCTCATCTCTTTGGGCATGATATTCTATTTCAAGAAGAAGAAATGGGTTTAACCCTATTATGTTTCTCACAATTAATCTTATAAACTGAACTGTATCTGTATTGGTTATGTGCGGCATAATAGGCGTCTTCAACAGAAAAGATCATTCTAAGCTAGTCTCACAAGGCCTTGTCATCCTGAAAAATAGGGGCAAAGACAGCTCAAACTCTATTAATGTATCAGACGGCACTATAGGCCACTGCCTGCACTCAGTAGTCGGCAACATCTCACAGCCGATTAAAGCAAAAGGAATCATCTCAGCAAACTGCGAGATCTATAACTGGAAAGAGCTTTCAGAAAAGCATAACATAGATGCAAAAAATGACGCCGAGCTTCTCCTTAAGCTATTAGACAAGTTTGATACAGAAAAAGTCCTCTCATTGTTGGATGGAGTGTATGCTTTTGCATACATTAACAACAATATTCTTACGCTTGCAAGAGATATCATCGGAGAGAAGCCGTTATGGTTTTCCCATAGCGATGGTCTTGCTTTTGCTTCTGAGAAAAAGGCTTTGGAAAGCCTAGGATATCTTGACATCCAGGAGTTAAACCCCCGAAAGATAATAAGATATGATATCAAACAAGATAAATCCCAATTCATCGAAAGAAGATTCTTCAGTATAGCTCCTGAACACAAAGACAAAAAGAAGATCAAGCAAGATGTAAAAGAGCTTATCTTTAGATCAATAATCAAGCGTATTCCCGATATGAGGTTTGGCATCCTTCTTTCAGGAGGTGTTGACAGCTCTTTGCTTGCAAAGGTCTGCAAGGATCTAAAAAAAGATTTTATCTGCTATACTGCTGCTCTTGAAGGCCATGAAGATGCTCCTGACTTAGTTTATGCAAAAAAGTTGGCAAAAGAACTAGGCCTTAAGCTCAAGATAAAAACCCTCAAACTAAGCCAGATCCCCTCTTATCTAAAGAAAGTTATCCCGCTAATAGAGGACAGCAATGTAGTTAAGGCAGGAGTAGGATTGACGTTCTATGCTGCCTGCGAGGCCGCTAAGGAAGACAACATCAAGGTAATATTTTCAGGATTGGGCAGCGAAGAGATATTTGGAGGCTATCAGCGCCATAAGGAATCTAGTAATATCAACAAAGAATGTGTTTCTGGATTGTTGAAGATGTATGAGCGTGATCTGTATCGTGATGATGTTATCACTATGTTCCATAATATTGAGCTTAGGCTTCCATATCTTGATCTTGATCTTGTGAAATATTCCCTTAAGATCCCGTCTAAGCTTAAGATAAAGGATGATATGGGCAAATTTATCCTAAGAGAAGTAGCTGAAGACTTAGGTTTATCTCAAGAATTTGCCTGGCGTAAGAAGAAGGCTGCGCAGTATGGCAGCAGGTTCCATAAAGCATTGGAAAAGCTCTCGCACAAAGAAGGGTTCAAGCTAAAATCTGATTATCTCAGGCAGTTCTACCCAACACATAACCTAAAGCTGGGAGCTTTAATATCAGGAGGCAAGGACAGCTTATATGCTGCTTATGTGATGCAGAAGCAGAACTATGAGCTTGGCTGCTTCATAACTATTAAGAGCTCTAATCCTGACAGCTTTATGTATCATACTCCTAATGTCCATCTTGCTGAGCTACAAGCAAAAGCTGCTGGCATCCCCATTATTGTGCAGGATTCAAAAGGCGAGAAAGAGCTTGAGCTAAAAGATCTTGAAAAAGCCATCAAGGCTGCTAAAGACAGATACAAGATCGAGGGCATAATAACAGGAGCATTGTACAGTTCTTATCAGAGAGATAGGATCGAAAAGATATGCGATAAGTTATCCTTGAAGATATTTTCTCCTTTGTGGCATATCAATCAGGAAACTTATATGCATGAGCTTATAGATAACAATTTTGAATTTTGGATAATAAAGGTTGCAGCTGACGGCCTGTCAAAAGAATGGCTTGGCCACAAAATAACAAAAGATGATATCGCAAAGCTTGCTGCATTGAAGAAGAAAGTTGGACTTAACGAAGCTGGAGAAGGCGGAGAATATGAAACTTTAGTGATAAGCTGCCCTCTGTTCAAAAAGAAGATAAAAGTTAACAGCTCTTCAATAAATATGGAGAACTCTTATACTGGAGAGCTTATCGTTAAGTCTGCTTCTCTCATTTGATCTTTAGTTCGCTTTCAGGGTTTTGCTTAAGCTCTTCCTGCCTTGCCATAAACCTTTGCTCTAATGAGATTAATCTCCCTATCAGCCTTGTTCTGTCTACCACATTTTTTGGGGTAAGTTCTGGGAATGCTCCGTAATCAACCGGCCTGTCAAGCATAGGCTTTCCTTTTTGTGTTTCAGGCTCAAATTCAAAATCCTGGTCTGCAAGCCATTGCTCATAGTGCATAACTGCTTTCTCAAGCATGTCTTTTCTCCTGAGGGATTCAGCGATTACTCCCCCCAGCCTTTGTACTCTCTCTTCAAATTCTATATTTTCTGGATTATGCACTACTCCAGGCATTATTGATCTTCCATAATTATAATATGCCTCTGCCATCGCGAGCTTTCCGCCCATCTCAGATATCATTGTTGAATAATCTTCCATCTCTGCTTTCAGCTGGCTTACCTCTTCTTGCAGCCTTATCATCTCTATATGTATTATCTCAGACGGCCTTTGCTCCCCCGATTTTTCCTCTGGGTTGGCTTCTTTAGGTTTTCTTAGCCCAAAAAATGTTCTGCGGCTTTGTTTCGGTTTGTTGTCCTCTTCCTCTTCTTTCTTCAACTGCTCGTCTTTCTTGCCTGTCATCTCTTCAAGCTGCATTACCTTCTCTGCCAGCTTAGCTTGAAGTTCCGGAAGGTCCTTCTCTAATATGTTTATCAATGTCATGTCAGGAGGATTCTGCTCCCAGTATCTTCTTTCCCCTTCTGAATCCAAAGTATCTGTATCGATCATATGCTGCCAGAGGTATTCTATATCATATGTGGAGCATCTTATATCATGCTCACATTCTATTGTTCCCATTATGGTGCGCTCGAGAAGGAATGACATAGTCGGAACTATGCTGTTCATATGTTCCTTTTCTGCAGCCTTTTTATTTAATGCCTCTTCTATCCCGCTTATCCGGTCTGATGCTTCATGAGTTGTTGTCAGCAGTGCTCTCATTACCCTCTCAAGCTCTTCCTGGTCAACTGCTGTTGTGTTTTGTGTCCTTGTCTTTCCCAATATCTTTGATACGATTGCTGCATCATTTCCCTGGAATTGTGTTACGATTGTCTCTATGCTTCCTGGAGAAGGCACTTTTATGGCAGGCTCTTCTGTCATGATCGGCATCTCTCTGGGCCATGCCCATAACTGCGGTTGTGACATGAAGGCATACATCTGAACTTGTATCTTTGCGCGGAATGGGTATCTCCCTGTAAGTATCTTGTATAATGACATCCCTAGCCCGTAAAGGTCTGATCTTTCTGTGCTTTCTTTCCAGTCTCTTTCTGGATCCTGATGGAACATCGTCCCCACTGTGGTCCCTGTTGCTGTTCTCTGAAAGTTCTGCTCCTCATGCACAGATTTTGCTATATTGAAGTCGCATATCCTGTCACCTATCATGTTGCTTGGCTTCACATCCCTGTGCAGTTTCTCTTCTGTGGCGTGGAAATACATCAGCCCTCTTAGGATTCCTAATATAGTTGGGATTGCCTCTTTTTCTCCTAAGACTTTGTCCTCAAGATTTTTGTCTTCTGAGAATTCCATCGCAAGGTATAGCATGTTCAGTACTATGGATCCATATCCCTCTGATCCGTATCTTACAGTCTGCATCCCGCTGTCTGTTATAGGTATGATGTTAGGATGTATAACCCTTAGGCTCATCTCTGTCCTGAACCTGTTCTCTATCTGCTGCATATCGTCTGTGCTTTTAGGAGTGAGGTATTTCATTGCCCTTATGACTGTTTCAGGAAGAAGTATCATCATTATGTCATATGCTTCCTCAAATTCAGCTATCTTCTCCTTTAAGCCATAGCTTTCCACCAAGCTTATGAGATCATCCCGGCCTTCTGCATGTGAATGTTCTAGCGCGTCATATATCCCTACTGCTTTGAACATCATCTTTGCTTTTATGTTTTCATCTCCAGGGTATAGCTTCAATGCCTTTATTGAGATATTATACATTTTTGCTGCTTCGCCTGCATTTTCATCGTCTTCTAGCCGCGCAAGATAGTCTTTGTTTAATATCGATTCTATTCCTGATCCCTGCCATGCCTGCTGCACTTCTTTTCTTCTCAGCTCAAAATATTCCATCACTGCAGATCTTAATATGGCATAATCTTCCTCTTTCTTCTCTATAGGATAATCTCTGAACTCTTCGCCTGTATCTTTCAGGAAATCCCCAAAGGTTTTCCCTGCATTTTCTGCCATACTCTTCAAGGTCTGGACTAGTTCTCCTAGTTCTCCGGGAAGATTTTCTTTGTGAAGCAGCTTTAGGATCTTTTCATGTTCATAATAGTTTAGAAATCCTTTCCATACTTCTCCAAATCCTCCCTCTCCTATTTTTCTCTCAAGGTAGTATGATCCCAGTCTTGTCGCCATCTTAGTCCATCCCTCTTGTCAGGTCTGCAAACTTGTCGTATAATGCCGATTCATGTATCCTTTCCTGCACTTGCCTGTAATCAAATCCTATTGAGTATGTCTTTACTGCCTCCTGAAGAGTGTTTGCTTTTGTATCGATAACCGCAAATGTTGCTGTTATCGGATTGCCTTCCTCCATCCTTGGCATGCCTACTGTCCCGTCATTGACATACATGATTTGTTCTCCTGTTTCCGGATTTATCCTTATGTATCTTCCCTGCTTGTGTGAATGCCCGCCTACTACTA
Source organism: uncultured Methanosarcinales archaeon (assembly GCA_964526585.1). Classification (GTDB taxonomy): domain Archaea; phylum Nanobdellota; class Nanobdellia; order Woesearchaeales; family CAZGIN01; genus CAZGIN01. The sequence goes on along the minus strand of CAZGIN010000005.1, from coordinate 5,173 downwards.
TCCTTATATGGTTTCCGTCTTCTGGCTGAGGCCATTTTCCGAAGCTTTCCTGTATTAAATGGATACTATTTTTCTTTCTGTAATGTTTTTTCTCCTCTTCGCTCATCCCGCTTGTTGACATCATGTATGCTGATGATCCTGGCTCTATCCAGTTGTCATGCACGATCATTACTAATCCCAGTTCTGTTTCAAGATATTCAGCATGGTTCAGCCCTCTCATCCAGGATATTATTTCGTCTCCTTTTGCTTTTGCTGCGAGCATAGAGTCTGTATATGATCTCTTCAGAGGGTTCTTCATCGCTCTTAATAGGTGCTGCTGTATCAGCATAGGATCGTCCATAGGCATTCCTTGCATGATAGATTCTACTTGCTGCTGCACCAAGAAATCCTCATAGGTTGCTGCATTCACCCTTTGCAGAAGATCGTATGTATCCTTGTTGAGCTGTCTTATATCATCAAGATTAGGCTCTTTTCTTTCTCCTTCATATCTTAGATTTACCTTAGAATTATCTCCGAATATTCTTCTTATCGCAAGATGTATGCCCTGCACTGCTCCTAAACCCTTGATCTCTCTGCTTATGTTCCTCTTTGCGATGATCAAAGGCCATGTTACCAAAGTCCTGGCTAAGTCATCATGGTTTCCTATCACTGTTAGAGGGTTAAGTCCTCTTACTTTATCTATGCATTCAACCGGATCAGGCCCATATCCCACTACGTCTCCTGCGCAGATATATTTTTTATCTCCCTTTATCTCATTCTCTACATAATTGATGACTGTATCTAATGCTGTGATGTTTGCATGTATATCAGAAAGTAATACTAGCTTCAACCAACTACCCCCTTGTCTTGTTACTATCAGGAAATAGTCCTATGGGTTATAAAGTTTTCGGTAAAATTAGCTTATTTCAGTTAAGTTTTTAAATGGATTTTCCTGGATATTTGTTTGTGGGTAAAAAAGAGGTCTTCGGCTGGAGCATGTATGATTTTGCGAACACTATCTTCTCAGCCTTGTTTGTTACGATCTATTTCCCTCTTCTTGTTGTGCTGAAAGGAGGAAATGCCTTCCATGTGGGCCTTGTTATCTCATTATCTTTGTTCTTTTCAGGCCTTCTTGTCCCGTTGATAGGAGCACTTATCGACTTAACTCATCAGAAGAAGAAGTTTCTTTTCATATTCACTATTCTTTGCTGTACATTCACAGTGCTTGCAGGTTTCTTCAATCTTTTCTTTGTATTATTGTTCGGCATGCTTGCTAACTTATTTTATCATATCTGCCTTGATGTTTATGACAGCTTATTGGTTAATGTTTCAGATAAGAAGAATATCGGCAGGATCTCTGGAATAGGAACAGCTGTCGGCTATGGAGGGACTATCTTAAGCGTTATTGTTGCATACATAATCGGCTATTTCTATGGTTATGAGTCTAATGAAGGCATTTTTGCTGTTCTTGTTTCAGTCTCATTGCTTTATCTCATATTCTCCATGCCCACGTTCCTTCTCGTAAAGCATAAGAAGCCTAAGAAACTTGATTTTGGCCATCTTAAGTCTGCATTAAAAAGGGTTTGGGAGACAATAAGAGGCCTGAAGAAGTATCGTAAGGTGTGGATATTCCTTCTTTCTTCTTTCTTGTATGCTGATGCTGCTAATACTACAATAATTTTTCTTTTCCTTTATGCTCGCGATCAGCTTGGTTTTTCTGTTAATATGTTCCTTCCTTTGTATCTTTTGATGGCTGTTGCCGCTGGGCTTGGAGCTTTGTTGTTCGGCATGATGAGTGATCGATACGGCCATAGGTTTACGTTAAGGATTGTGCTTATGAGCTGGGTTTTGGTCATATTGTCTCTTTACTTTAGCAGGAGCGTGGTTGTGTTCTTTATTGTAGGTTTGCTTGGCGGCGCTTTGCTTGGCGCAATCTGGACCATCACAAGGCCTATCCTTGTTGAGCTTGCTCCTAAGCATAAGGTTGCTGAACTGTTTGGCTATCAGGGGCTTACTGAGAAGTTTTCTGGCATAATAGGCCCTTTCTTGTTCGGATTAGTTGCAACTTTTGTAGGGTTTAAGCCTGCCTTGTTTGTTGTCTTGATATTATTTTTAGGCGGGTTCTTTGTTTTAGGATTGGTTAAGTAAGAGAAGATAACATAAGCTCCAAGAAAAAAAGAGACAGTCTTAAAAAAATAGATTAAACTGAAGAAGAAGATAGAACTACTTCTTGTGAAGCAGTTTCATTAGCTTTTTCTCCAATATACGATACCTTTTTCTCAAATCATTCAGCTCTTTCTGAGCTTTCTCTTCGCTGAACTCCAGCAGCTCCTTCTTCCACAATAAGGCTGCTTTTCTCCTGCTTAATAGTTTCAGCTGCTGGTTTATCTTTTGTATCTGTTTTGCTGTCTTGAAGCTCATCCTGCTTATTATATCTAGGTTTGCTGTAAGCATGCCTGATTCCTTTGACAGCAGCTGTTGTGATTCGGCTAGTATGTATGTTCTTGTGTTTTCGATGTTCTTGAATTTCTGCTTGTATTTTCTTACTGTGTCTGCTGCTTCTGTTGCTGGCTCTGACAGCAGCTTGTGTATCCTTCCTAGAACATTTCTTTCCTTTGCTACCAGGCTGCTTCTCTCGCTTCTTGTGATCTTTTCCTGCATCTCTAGGTTTTTGATTTTCCTTCCAAGATCTTTGAGCTTCTTTGCTGTATCCTCTTTCTCGTGCTTCTTTAACCTTATGGCAGCTATCTTTTTTGTCAGCTCGCCTATCCTTTTTATTATATCATGATGTATCTCGTCAAGATGGTGCCTTTTCTGCCTTATCTGTATGTATTCCTTCTCAGTCAGCTCTATGTATGCTTTTGTCTTTGTTATCTCCAGCTGTAAGAGATCCTTGTCAATCTTCCTTCTCTCTTTTGTATAATACTTGTCTATGCTCTGCTCGTCTCCCATCATAGCTTTTTGAGGCATCTCTCCAGCAGCAGCCTTAGCCTTGCGCTTAGAACTTGTCTTTTTGCTCTTCTTTGAATGATTTATCTTAGCTCCCTTGGCCTTTTTAGATTTCTTGCACTTCTTGAACATATTCATAACACCTCTTATGGATTATATCGCAATATCCCTTCCCTATACCTTCTGCTTTTTAATTGTTTTGGTTGTCCAAAGGACTCCTAACATCGATTATCTTTTTCTTTGCAGAATGCAGATAAAGCATTGTTGTTCTCACGTCTGAATGCCCTAATAATGCTTGTACTGTCATCGCATCTTTTCTGTCTTGTATCAGGTGTGTTGCAAAGCTGTGCCTTAACATGTGCGGATTGACTTTCTTCCCCAAGCCAGCGTTCCTTGAAGCCTTTTTCAGGATCTCCTGTACTGTTCTTACAGAAAGCAGCCCATTCCTTCCTTTAAACAGGTATCCTTCGTCCTGATCAGCGATCTCTTCCTTAAGGCATTCTGGAAGTATAAATGGGCGATCTTTCCCTCCTTTGCCGTTCCTTATCCATCCGTATCCTTCAGTTATGTCAAAGTCTTCTTTTCTTAGCTTTAATGTTTCGCTGACACGCAGTCCTGCTCCGTACATAAGCTGCAGGATAAGCTTGTGCTTGTCGTTCCTGACACAGCCCAATAATCTTGTCACTTCTTCTTTTGATAGGTATCTTGGTATCAGTTTAGGTGTTCTGCTATACTTCAGGTTCAACCTCATGCTCTTTCTCATAACTTCTACAACCAAAAAACGAAGAGCAGCATGTATCAGGTTGACAGTAGCTCCGCTGGATCCTTTCCTGATATGCATGTCAAGAAATTCCCTGACATTCAGTTTAGACAGCTTCCTAAGGTCTTCATTGCAAAAGCCAGAGTTGATAAACTTCCTTGCCCAATACAGATATGCTGCTTGAGTCTTGTGGCTAAACCCTCTTCTTAGCATCTCCTTCTTCATGATCTCCAACAGGTCCATATGCAGCATATAGCGTGATCAATTAATATTTCTTACTCAATAAAAACCGGAAGCTTTCCGGAAAAGCTTCAAGCATGCATTTATAGGATATGTTAACTTACATCAGGATGACAGAAAGGTATTATCTTGATACTTCAATCTGGATGGATCTACACGAAGATAGGATAGGATTCAGAAGAGAGCCCATAGGAGAATATGCTCTGCAGTTATTCGCAAAGATAAGATTAGGCAGATCAACTCTTGTGATCAGCGACTTCCTGATAAAGGAGCTTCAGACCAATTACACTATAGAACAGATAAATGGAATGATATTTCCGTTTAAGGATATTATTGAAAAGGTATTAAGCACAAAAAAACAGGTTGCTGAAGCTTCAAGGGTATCTCATAAGAGAAATCTTCCAAAAGGAGATATAATGCACGCAATAATATGCAGAGACGCAAATCTTATTTTAGTCAGTAGGGATAAATATTTCAAGCGTCTGTTAGACATATGTGAATGTTACAAGCCCGAAGACCTCATTTAAGGGAGTTATATATCTCCCAGAAAGCTTTTTCTCTATTCCTCTCATATTCTTCCTCAGTAGTCTTCCTAGTAGCCTTCCCCCTCAGTTTGCTGATCTCTATCATAGCTTCCCTCATTTTTACCTCATCTACTTTCTCCCTTAAAGAACTCCTAATAAGCTCTGTTCTGTTCTGATAAGCTCCTTTCTTAACTACATCATCTATCTCGTTGAGGAATTGCCTTTCCAGCTTGACTGTTATCATCTCAGTTACCATATAGCTATAGTATATACGATGACTATATAAACATTTCGCCTAAATCCTCATTTCAAAAGCCACTACTCCAGAATCACACCACTTTTTCAGAATCAAATCCCAAGATTCAATGAACATAACCCCCTATCCATTCAGAATACACGATACTTCGCATAAATGATGTTAGTCTCAATTTTCAAAAATCCTTAATGGTGTTAGAGAATGGTGTGTTTTGTCCTGTCGGACGGTATCTCCAAAATCTTTGATTTTGGGTTTGATTAGAATCTTTTCTGCGTGCTTGTGATGTCTTGAGCGTTTGGGTGGTGAATTAGGTTGCGTATGTATTCTAATCTGTCTTTTCCTTTGTATCCTTCTTCGTTTGCTCTTCCTATTGCGAACATTAGTTTTTGAGTTGCGGCTTCTGTTGTCATGTCTCCTGCTGAGATTGCTCCTGCTTCTAATGGGGCTGAGCCTACTGCATATATC
>CAZGIN010000004.1:0-24495 GCA_964526585.1 uncultured Methanosarcinales archaeon | reverse complement strand
GTGCTTGTCGAGCCTTGGGAATATGGCGGCGATACAAAAGGCGACATAATCTTCAAGTATAAGAAAAACCAGGTCGATTATCTAAGAAGAAAAGGTTTCTTGGACAAGCTTGAGGAATTAGACGAATTCTGAAACTGCAGGATCAGGCTAAAGTAATTTATTATTGATACCATTTCTGAATAGCGAAACGTTTAAATAGAGGCATGCTTTGCTGTAAGAAGGGTGGTTACATGAATGAGGGTAAATTTATAATCACAAGTTTTGCTTTATTTCTAACGATACTAGGGACAATTGCGATATTGTTCGCCATACCATCGGGAATTATGCAGATGATACTTGTGCTGATATTCATAATCGCAGGGGTAAGCTCGCTTAAGAAAGCGCACACGAGCCCTTCAGGGTGGATGCTTACAACCCTGACATTCGCAGCGATCAACATCAACTTGCTTTATCTGGGCTTGTCAGCAGGATTCACAAAGTTTCTCGGGTTGATGGTAGCAGCCGGCATAATAGGGATGCTTGTGGCAGTAACAGGAGTGCAGCCTTCAAAAGAAGCACAATTAAGACAGAAACTGAAAGAGAGAAGCAGAAGAGATTCAATCATGGGAGAAGTCACCATACAACCCCTGAAAGAACTAAAAGAGGGAGAGCTTTTGCCTGGAGCAAAAGCAGCTGAACTGTATGATTTTAAGACAAATGAGATGTACAACTCCAAAGCTCCTGTAGTAAATCCGAAGTATGCTGGCAAGAAAACGCAAAAAGTGCAGAGAACAGGAAAATATGTAGGAAGCCTTACTGGAAAATACTATTACCCTGCAGACAGCACACAAGCGAAAAGGATCAAGGCAAGCAACAAGATCTGGTTCAAGACAGATGCAGAAGCGAAAAAGAAAGGGTACAAGAAATATTCCTGAGCTATCTTTTCATATCTTTTTCTTAGCCTCTTTTTTCTCACTGATCCAGAAATAATACAGCAATAATATTACTCCTATGCTTAGTGCAGAGTCTGCGATATTGAAAGCAGGCCACCATCTGAAATCAATGAAATCAACGACATAGCCCCTAAAGATGCGGTCAATAAGGTTGCCAAAAGCACCGCCTGCAATAAGGGAGATGCTGGTTATAGGAAGAGTTTCTTCGGGAACTTTCCTGAAGTAGAATGCTATCGCTCCCAGTACGATAAGAGAGACAAGGATGAGGAGAAGACGCTGGTTCTGCAGGATGCCGAATCCTGCGCCGTAGTTATGGATAAGGCTTATCGAGAGAAAATTTGGGATGATACTAAGAGAGAAGCTGACCGGAAGGCTTTGCATGACATACTTAAGCAGCTGATCAAGCACTACAACAGCAGCTGCGATCCAGAAAAAATTATTGCGCCTTACCATCTCTGTTTCGAAGCTTCAGCCTGGTTTCTTATCAAGGTTTCAATATGATCCAGCTTGATGCTTACACTTTCAACCTGAGACCTCAATGCATCAACTTTACTTGAGAGCACTTCAACATCTTTGGAGACATCACCTGAACTTCCATACTGCTGATATTGGGGAACAGGCTGGGGCTCATGCATGCCCATAGAAGGCCTTCTAGGCTGTACAGGCTCAGGAGCAAGTCCAAGATCTTCACTCTTCTGGGAAAGATCAAATCCGCCTTTTCCTCCTTGTGAGGCAAATGGATCTGAGCCGGAATCAAAGTTCTCTGAAGCAAAAGGATCTGAGCCTGAAGCGAACGGATCCTTGCCTGAACTGAACTCATCTTTGTCCTTTTCTTTCTTCTTGAAAAGACCGAATAAAGCCATAACTATTCACCTCTGATAAAGTTTGCAATAATGCTTCCTGGAAGAAGCTTGATAAGCTTCATAGTGATAGATTCTTTGTAGATCACTAAGTTGTCTTCTTTGAACTCGTCAACAAGATAAGTTGCCCCTCCTTTCTCCTGCGCTTTTGAGAAAAGCACAAACAACAGGATATTTTTTGCATTAAGATCATCCTGGATCTCTTCACGCATCACTTCCCTCTGGCCTTCATACTGCGTGAACTTGTCAAGGAAATCCTCTAAGGCGGAATCAGACCTCATTATAGAGAAAATATCCTCTTTTGATACAGTAATGTCTCCAAACTGGACTTCTGAAACATCAGTGAACATATCCTCTTTAAGTATAAAGACCTCATAGGCCATTTCAGACAACGAATCCATATCATCATCAGCATAGAACCCATTAAGCTTATCGAGATCAGGTTTTCTGAGATTTTTTGTGTCCTGAACAATGTTATCATTTCCAAAGATCTCATCCACATCACTGAAATAAAATCCTGCCACAAGCTTTCCGTCAAGATCAAACAATACAAGCTTCTCCTTTGTAGGGAGGTTCTCCTTGAGGTCATTGATATCAGTGATAATAAGATAGCTTAGGCCCACGCCTAAAACGACCAGCAGTATCCAAAAGTAGATGAACCACTTGAATGTCTTCCTTAAGACCCTCAACACGATAGAAATGATAATTCCTATTACGATAAAGAAGATGATTGTTGTAAGGGTTCCTGCCATTATGCACCTCTATTTGATCATTAGAATCAGCTTTTTATAAATGTTTTCCCCTGCCTGCATGATTTAAGCAGAGGACAGCCTTCACAGACTGGCTTTGAACGGCAGTGCTGCTTGGCATGCTCAACCAATAGTGCATGGAATTCATTGAACAGCCTTGAGTCTCTTTTAAGATTGTTATGAAAATAATCCTGAAATGCCTGGTAGGACTCTCCTTCAACTGATCCTAACCTCGAAAAGATCCTTTTTGTGTAAAGGTCTACAACAAAACAAGGCTTGTTGAATGCATATAAGAGGATAGAGTCAGCAGTTTCAGGGCCCACTCCCCATATATCAAGGAGGTTTTCTCTTGTTATCTCTTTGCCTGACTTAAGGAATTTGATCATGGCCTTGATCTTTTTCGCTTTTTGGTTGTAATAGCCTGATGATTTGATTAATGTTGCGATTTTACCAACAGATATTGTGTCAAGCTTGTGAAGCACCCCTTCACTCTTGAGATTATCAAGAGTATGTTCTACATTCTTCCATGATGTGTTTTGAGTCAGTATAGCCCCTAATATTATCTCCCAGCGATCCTGTTCTGTCAGTTTTGGTCTAGACCTTTTGTGGTATCCTCTGTCATCAAACCCATGAGTGTTTGATCTAGTATGGATAGGCCACCATCCTTGAGGGCCATATGCTTTGTACAGCTTATCGAATACATGTTTAGCCAATCAACTCACGCTCTTGAACAGCCTTCTTAATAATACCAATAGAGGGAAGATCTCAAGCCTGCCAAGAAGCATAGCTACAATCAAGACCAGCTTGAGCAGAAAGTTAAGGGATCCAAGCTTCATAGTGGCCAAGCCCACTGTGCCCAATGCAGAGATGATCTGGAATGATGAATCAAAGAAGCTGAATTTGAAGAGCATGAATATCAGGGTTCCAAAGAATATTATTGCGAGATATCCCACAAAGAATATGTAAGTTATGAACAAGTCTTTCTCTTCAAGGATCTCTCCGTCGCTCCTGAAAGGGATGACAGCCTGGGCAGGGCTGTTAAGCTTCCTGATTATCCAAGGGATGCCTTTGAAAACAACAAGTATACGCTGCAGCTTCACTCCTCCAGATGTTGAACCAAATGCTCCTCCTATGATCATGCTTATCATGATGAAAAATATGATTATCTGGGGGAGGGCGCTGATCCCAGTAAGTGAATATCCTGTGGTAGTGAGCGATGATACGAGCTGGAAAGCTGTTCTCCAGAAATCTTTCACAAAGAAAAATGATATGAAGCACATCACTGACAAAAGGACAAAGAAGACCCTCAGCTCGACATTATGTATAAGGTTCTTTATCTTTAGCCTGAACATGCTGTTATGGACTATGAAAGAGATAGAGCCCAAAATCATAAGGCCGGATAGTACGATTAACTGGAAAGTGCTGTGAAAAAAAACATCTCCCATAGTAAATCCTCCTGTAGATATGGAAGTGAAAGCCATCCCTGCAGAATCAACTATGCCCATCCCAGAAAGAAGCAGCAGTATGAATCCTGCGAGAGTATATCCTAAGTAGATCATGATTATCGAGAATGTAGCTTTCTTGGTAGAAGACTCAAGCTTTGAAGGAAATCCTGAAGCAAGATACAAGGATCTTGTTTCCTTTGTCTTGTTGTTGATGCCTTTGATGTCGTAAGCATGCCCCCTCAGCCTGGAAAAGACAAAGACGAAAACAAGGATTATTCCGATGCCTCCCATCCACTGCATAGCAGCCCTCCAGAAAAGAAGGCTTTTTGGAACGCTGTCAAGAGAAAAGTCCATGACGCTGAGGCCTGTAGTTGTGTAGCCGGAAACTGATTCAAAAAAAGCGTCTATGAAATCATAGTTGAATACTTCAAGAAATGAGATAGAGCTTATCAAAGAAAAGATTATGAAAGACAATGCAGTGAGGATCAAGCCATCTTTCAGTGTAAGCGAGGACTTAGTATCCCTGCTGAAATAGTACAAAGAAGCTCCCAAAGCGATGGAGATGAACATTGTAGACACAAATCCTCCGATTGGCTCTTTGTAATATAAAGCGACAGCTATAGGAAAAATCCTGAATATAGAAGAAATCAGGAGCAATATCCCCAAATATTTGAACACAACCCTCATTTTGCCAAAGCAAGCAGCTTATCGATGTTCCTGCTGCCTATAGATACGACCAATACATCGCCTGCCTTGATCATGACAGATTTAGTGGGAACAATCGCATCACCATCCCTGAAAACAGCGCAAACAGCGCCTATACCGAGATTGCATGCATCAGTACCGACCAATCTTGAAGTCTTTTCGATTGACACTTCAACGATCTGGATCAATCCAGAGCCTAATACAGCAACCACTTTCTCATCACCATACTTATACAATGCCTTCTTGATATTGGCTACAATGCTGCTGACAGAAGAGACAGCAGAATATATCCCAAGTTTCGAGAAGAGCTCATCATTCTTTGGATCATTAACCCTTGCGATAACCCTCCTTACTTCAGAACTCTTGGCTATCTGGCATACCATGAGGTTGGTCTTGTCATCTCCAGTGACTGCAAGGACCGCATCAGCATGCTCAATGTCAGCGTCCTTCATGATATCAATATTAGTTGCATCTCCTTTCAAGATCAAAGCTTCGCTTGTTGAAGCCAGATTCTTTGCGATCTCTTCATTCATCTCTATCACAGATATCTCATGATCTTTGGAAGCAAGCACATTGGCAAGAGTCTGGCCTACATCGCCAGCTCCAACAATTATTATCTTCATATTTTTCCTTATAGCCATACAAACACAATAATGTCTTAGGTTTAAATAGTTTTTGAAAGATGATCAGAAAAGCTAATAAAAAAGCGGTGTATAAGGGATAAAGTGGACAAGAAACAATTGAGAATCATGAAAAGCAACGAAAGAAGGGCATTTTCTGAAGTAGAAGCAATCCAAAAATCCAAAGAGATTATCTCTAAACTAAAACATCAGCCAGACTTTATCAATTCAAAAAAGATATTCTGCTATGCATCAGAAGGAAATGAAGTTTATACTCATGAACTTATCAAGAGCATGCTTGCTGAAGGGAAAACAGTATTGGTGCCGAAGATAGCAAACGGAAAGATGATCGCATCAAAGCTTGAGACATGGAATGGCTTAGTTTTGGAGAAAGGGTTTCTTGAACCTGCAGATGTAGATGAGGACATCCCTCAGTTGTGTATTGTGCCTGGAGTTGCGTTCACAGAAAAACTTGAAAGGCTCGGAAGAGGCGGAGGCCATTATGATGAGTATCTCTCAGAACACAAGATAAGAAGCATAGCTTTAGCGTACGAATTCCAGATAGTTGAGAATATTCCAACAGAAGAACACGATCAAAAAGTAGAAAAGATAATAACAGAAAGAAGAATCCTTTCTTAAAATAGCACCTTCTCGCGTCATGTTTCTAGACATTAGTTATCGCAACTCCGGGCGACGCATGGAGTTGCTCTTTTAAAAATTAATCACAATGCTCGATTTTAAGGTGCTATTCAAAAAGAAATTAGATAAGAACAGCATCAACGCTTCCCTGCTGTCCAGGCCTTGAAGCGATCCTTGCTTTTCCTTTTTCTGTCTCTACAACAGTACCTTTTGTAAGGATATTTCGCCTGACAAAGTGCCTGTTGGCAGGATTCTCAACGACAGATTTGATCTTTACTTTAGAATATTTCTTTGATTTTGGATCAAAAAGATTTACAGTCTCAGCATTAAGTATCTTGACTTTGCTGTTATTTCCAATAGTCCTGATGGACTTGATCTTCTTTTCCCCCACCTTGGTGTGAGTAGGAAGCCTTCCAAGCTCATGCTGTTTCTTTTTCCTATGAAACTGAGTCTGCTTTCCAGTTTCTTTATTCCTTGAACGCTTTTGTGATATTGCCATTTTACTGAAAAGAACCTCAGAGTGTTTAAAAAGGTTTCTATGCAGAAATATTTGTTATAATCCCTTAAAATACGCAACCTTTATAAATCGACTTCTTCTCCTGAGAACTGTTTTTGGGGATAATTTGCCCCTTACGGAGGAATCAACATGGAAGCATCAAGACCTTTAGACGCTTTGAACAGGTCACGAGACAAAAGAGTGATGGTAGAACTGAAGAACGGAAAGATATTCCAAGGAGTGCTAAAAGCATTTGACATACACATAAACACAGTGCTTGATAACGCTGAAGAGATGGTAGACGGCGAACTGAAAAGAAAACTGGGAACAGTATTCCTAAGAGGAGACACAATAATACTGATAAGCCCGCAAGAGTGAATAACATAAGATGACAAAAGGAACATCAGCAAGAGGAAAGATGTCGGGAAAGACAACCCACATCCACTGCAGAAGATGCGGCAAGAAGACTTATCATAAGACAAAGAAGAAATGCAGCTCCTGCGGTTTTGGCGCAAGCCCAAAGAAAAGAACCTATAACTGGCTGAAGAAATAGATTTACATTCATGCGGAGGTGCCGGAGCGGTCAAACGGGACAGATCCCCTCGCGGGAGTCCAAGCTTAGGTTTGATCAAGCGGATGGTTTTATGAGCCTTTGGCTATGACAAAAAGAAACCTGTTAGCTTAGTGCTTACGAGAGTTCGAATCTCTTCCTCCGCATTATTTTTTTCATTATCTTCTTAAGCTCTTCTAAATCTTCTATCTGGCCTATGAACCTTACAGTATACTTTTTGTCTAAGTTTCCATCTCCTGTTATCTTACCTATAATGTATGCAGCATCTTCAGCAAGCTTAGATTCTCGATATAGGGGAATCCAGCTTAATCGCTTTAAAATGAAAGAGGACTTTCTTGGATATTTAGATATGTAAGTGCTTAAAACATCCTCGATGCCTATCAAAATATTATCATTCATGCTTATCTCTCGGAATGATATAATTTTGGAGAAGAGATTTAAGTGCGTTTTGTGATAATTTCCGGAAAGATTCCGCCTGAGGATTTCACTTCTCAAAAACCTTGAAAGCGCATCCAGAAACAACGCTGAGCGGATCATAGATAGAATGGCCTTCAACAGCTCTGGCTCTTCTGGAAAGCTCTCTTTCTAATCCTGACATAAGATCTGAACGATCAAATGTGTCTGCATTCCCGTCAGAATGCAAAGTATGGTATGATCCGGAGATCCTTGAAGGGCCTAAGCTTTCGACAAGCGAATACAGTGCAGGAGCAGGGGAGATACCTCTTGGGATGACCATCTGAACAGATACGTAGCCTAAACCTTTGCTATTAGGATCACATTTAACTTCGGGAGAATTGTGCGCTGCAATAAACGCTCCATCTCCAAAATGTGTAAGCGTGCTGTCTCCCTGAGGAACAAAAGGATAATACCATGATTCGTGAACATCATAACCTAGAGCTTTTACAGCCAGCTCAACAGGGCCGAGAGCTTCATCATCCATTGGTACAAATACTTTTGTAAGATCTGCTCTGCAGTCTTGTAAAGCAAGATTAAGATAAAATTCTCCTCTAAACTTAGAAGGCAGAGCATTAGCGTAATCTCCAATGACGATAGAAACTCCTTTCAATATCCTTTTGCCTTCTTTGAACCCGTCTCCAATAGGCATTACATTAACTTGATATTGAGGCAAAGAACTGGAGAACTCATCACGGATGTAATCTGCATCCCTAATCTTTACAATCCCTGGATTGATAGGGTTGAAAGCAGAAAACAAAGCGACAGCGCTTGTCGGAGATAACCTTTGTACCTCATAGGTAAAGGAGACGTCAGGATTTGTTTCTCCGCAAGTAGAACAATCCTCCCTGACTTCCCTATGGGGAGATGACACTACAAAACAGAGTTCCTTATGGCTTTCCTTAAGGATGTGCCCATGGGTAGTATGCCTGCCACTGCTATAGGCAGGAGTAAAACCTTTCTTGGTGACAACGCCACTTACGAGAATTGTAGCTCCTGATTTTGCTACACTCTCATCAAATCCAGTAATAATCTCTTCGTCAGAAACCTTAGCATCAATACCTTGAAGCTGTGCGGAAACTCCTCTTTCAGTAGGCTCGTAATTATAACTCATCCTGCATCTAATACATCCAGAGAACCTGAATAAAACTTCCTATTTAAAAATCTTTTTTTTGTTGAGGGCCAGAGTCAATGTATCCTCAGGAAAACCTTATTAGTTTTTCCTGAAACAGACCTCGAGATATGGCCTTTCTCTTCCATGTTTTTAAGCATGATCGAGAGCGTGGACTTAGACAAGCCAGTCCTATATCTCAGGGTCGACTGAAGGATACCATCCTGTTCCTTGATGGCCTTAAGGACTTTCTGCTCATCCTCAGAAAATCCCTTAAGGAAAGAAGAGAACTCATCTTTTTCTTTCTCAACTTTCTTGGCTTCAAGAAGCGCTTCGCTTACTTCCTTCCCCTGTTTTGAAAGGATCTCTAAAGTCTTGTCAAAAAATATTAGGTAAACCCCTAGGATTACAAGAGCTGAAGAAAGGACATATCCTATGATATACGGTATAAAACTCCTGTCGCTATGAAGGCACGTCCCGTCATCAAGATAGCAGCTGCCTCCTTGCTGCTCTATAACTGCATCGATCAAAGAGTCCTCTCTGAGCTTCATGCCTGTAACAAGAGCAGCAAGCACTAACCCAACGATTATTACCGTAATCCCTATCTGTTTTTGGTTCATAGCAAATCTCCTAGGTATAAAGTATATATTCTTTTCTGTCTGGGTTTCTTTTCGGGATCGGCTTCGGCGATTATAATCTCTTGTACTTTAGCAGCAATGAATTCGTTATGACGCTGACACTGCTCAAGGCCATGGCTCCTCCTGCTACGATAGGGGACAAAAGCCATCCAGTGAAAGGATAAAGTATTCCTGCAGCAACCGGGATGCCAAGCACATTGTAAAACAAAGCCCAAAACATGTTCTGCCTGATCTTTGACATAGTGATCCTGCTTAGCCTGAAAGCTCTTGCTACATCGACAGGATCATTCCGCATAAGCACGATATCTCCCGTCTCTAAAGCAACATCAGTGCCAGAGCCCATCGCAATGCCGATATCAGCCTGGGCAAGGGCAGGTGCATCATTGATGCCGTCTCCGATCATCGCAACAACACCTTTCCTTTGAAGCTTCTTAACATAAGAAGCCTTTTCTTCAGGAAGAACCTCAGCAAAAACATTATTTGTATCAATGCCTGCTTTTGATGCAATAGCATCAGCAGTTCTTGAATTATCTCCAGTAAGGAGATAAACAGAGATGCTTAGAGAAGAAAGGCCTTTGACAGCCTTCATAGAGGAATCTCTTAAAGTATCAGCTATGCATAGGAATCCTAAAACCTTCTTTGAATCACCAATAAGTATGACAGTCTTTCCCTGCTTCTCAAAGGATCCGATCCTTGATTTAAGGCTGTCAAATTCAAGCTTATTCTTCAGCATGAACTTCGGGCTTCCTGCGTAATATTGTTTTTTCTTGAGCATAGCCTGAATGCCAAATCCAGTTATGGCCTTAAATGAGCTTACCTTTGAGAATCTTGCTTTCTTTCTTTGTGCAAACTTCACAACAGCTTCAGCCAAAGGGTGTTCAGAAGATTTTTCTATGCTTCCGGCTATATGAAGAAAATCCTTCTCTGGAATTGAACTTAAGATATCAGTCACTTCAGGAACTCCTTTAGTGAGGGTTCCTGTCTTGTCAAAAACAACATGCTTGACCTTATGAGCAGTCTCCAAAGCATCGCCTCCTTTGATCAGTATGCCTGTTCCAGCGCCTTTTCCAGTTCCTACCATAATAGCAGTAGGAGTAGCAAGCCCTAATGCGCATGGGCATGCTATAACAAGAACGGAGACAGCAGCGATCAGTGAGAATGTAGTATCCATACCAAAAACAAACTTCCACAATGAGAAAGCAAGCAGAGCGATGCCTATAACTGTCGGAACAAAATAAGCGCTGACAGTATCAGCAAATCTCTGGATAGGAGCTTTCCTACCCTGAGCGTCCTCTACAAGCTTGATTATATGAGACAAAACCGTATCTTTTCCTACTTTCTCAGCCTTAAACCTGAAAGCTCCCTGCTTGTTGATGGTAGCAGCAAACACCTGGCTGCCTTTCTTTTTTGAAACAGGAATGCTTTCGCCTGTTATCATGCTCTCATCCACAGAAGATTCTCCTTCAACAACTTTTCCATCAACAGGAATCTTCTCACCCGGACGCACAAGGACAATATCTCCCGGAACAACAGCATGAGCATGCACGACAATCTCTTTTCCTTTTCTTATGATATGCGCAGTCTGGGGATTTAAGCTGATAAGCTTTGAGATAGCATCACTTGTCTTTCCTTTTGCAACAGCCTCTAAATATTTTCCAAGGATGACTAAAGTGATAAGTATAGCGCTAGTCTCAAAATACTGGCCTGCTTCAGGCCTGAAAAAGATAAGGAAGATGCTGTAGAAATAGGCAGCGCTAGTTCCTAAAGCGATAAGGCTGTCCATATTGGCGGTCTTGTTCTTCAGAGCAGACCAAGTTCCCTTGTAAAAATCCCATCCAACATAAAACTGGATAGGGGTTGCCAGTATCCACAAGATGAAATGCTTGAAAGGAACATCAATCCCAAAAAACATCAGTACCATCCCTAGAATAAAAACAGGGACAGCAAAAACAAGGCTTATGATCAGCTTTTTTCTGAGCCTTTTGGCTTCTCTCTTATTAATTTCAGAAGGGTCGGAAGCAGCTTTCCTGACTGAAGCATCATAACCTCTGCTCCTGATAACCTCAATGATATCTTTCTCGCTTAATTTTGCATCTTCAAACTCAACAGAAGCGCGTGCAGAAGCATAGTTCACATTGGAGCTTACAACACCTTCTTTTTTGGATAATCCTTTCTGGATCATAGCAGCGCAGCTGGCGCAATGCATGCCTGAAATATCAAAATCAACTTTCTTTGCCATAGCAATCCCTCATCCACCTCTAATTTTTGCACTATTAATAATTATCGAAAATTAAACTAAAAAAATAACTAAACACCGCAGCTCGATCCAGATTGGCTTTGGCCCGGATTTCGTCCTCCACAGCCACAGCCGCCAGTAGGGGCAGGCTCGATATAATCAGAAGCTTTGGAGCCTGATGCAGAAGATCCGGCTTCTGCAACAGAAAACTGGCCCCTCCCCATGTTCATCGAACAAACGATCCAGAAAGTTCCTGTCCTGTCTGGGGTGAACTCAACTATGTTGTCTCCTTCACCGACATACTTCCTGACATTGAACTGGGGGATAACGATATCCCTCATGCAGCCATACACAGAGCTTAAGTCAACTTCTATCCTAACAGGAACGCCTGCCTTCAGTGAGGAAGGCTCCATCACATACTGATAGTTCTCAAACCTGAGTTTTACGTCCTGCACTTCTCCAGAACTGGAGACAAAAGACTTTGGAGCAAAGCTGCTATGAGCGCTTGCAATAATCCCAAACGCCAAAATTGCCACAAACGCGGCAAACATATACATTACACTTTTCATTTAAACCACCTCAAAAGCTCACCAATGGAGATTTCATCCCATACACCATAAGGATGACAAGCAGTATCGTGGAGATAACCGCTATTGAAGCCAAGGAAACAAAATCTAATGGCTTCTTCTCGACATTATCCTTGTTTTCTACAACTTCCTCATACATCATGTAAGACAAGCCCCACATTATGACCACATTTACCAGCATGTAGAAAGGCATGAACACAAGCAGGTGATCAGAGAACATCATGACACTTATCATAGGCCCCATAGTGCCTCCCATCAAGCCTGCCATCATACCTTCCATCACTCCCATCACACCGCAGCACTTACCTGCATATATGCCTACTAAAACTCCAATTATCATGCCTGCCATACAGCCTACAAAGAATCCATTTGTGGCGCCGATCACAGCGCCAAGCATCATCCCGGCCTGCATGCCGACAGTCATGCCTATCATCATGCCTGCCATACAAGTGATCTTGGCTTTATATGAAGCGACGTGCCACATGCCGACTGCAACAGAAACGACACTTATGTTAAGATAGAAAAGCCACCAGCCATAATTCTGAAGAAAATTGGGCATGTTTTTGAAGAAAAAGAGATAAGCCAGGCCTTCAAGCAGAGAGAGCAGGACAAATATACCAATGCTGAATGATACGACCTTTGACTCAAGCTCGTACTTATGGCGATTCTCCTTGAAATCACGCCATCGCTCTTTCAATGATTTTCTCTCAAAAGGCTCGAATGAAGCCCTGAAACCCAGGCTTTTGATATCTTTCTTTACATCATCAGCGCTCAATCTTGAATCGTCAAAATCCACCTCAACAGAGTCAGCATGGATCTTGATGCCATTGATGCCTTCTTTCTGCAGCTTTTTTGAGATAAGCTTTGAACAGCTGTCGCATTCAATATCCGGAATATAAACAACCTTTTTCATAGTCTCACCTTATATCCTTCATTCTCAATGATCATCTTGATCTTATCAAGACTGATAGTATCCGGATTAAAATCAACCTCAACAACGCCTGACTTATGGGAAGATTTCACATCATGAATACCTTCGAACTCTTCCAAGGATTCTTTGATGATCATCTCACAGCTGCTGCAATGCATGCCGTTAACCTTGATCTTATTTACATTTGATCTGGATTTCATGGTAACACACCTCGATACATGCAAATAATGGGCTTCTATATAATCCATTTCTGGCAAATTTATGGTGCTCTAAGGTTCAGGAATGCAGAATTATGGTTCAGTAAAGTTTAAAACGCGATTTTGACTGTTTCTGACCAAAAGGAATAAATACTCCATTTGATAAGGATAGGAGATGGAGGTGTTTTTATGAGAAAAATAATAACTTTCATCCTTATTCTTGCAGTCTTGTGTTCTGTTGCATATGCGCAGGGTATGCAAGGCGAGGGAGCAGGACAGGCAGCAGCGCAGCCAACACTGATATCTGAGCAGGGCTCTGATATGATGGCAGAGATACAGGATGCAGAACTGCAGCAGACAGCAAGGCAGATACAGCAGAAGATAGAACAGAAAAGCACAACACAGATAAGGGAAGCAGTGCAGGAAAGAGCACAAGAGCTGCAGCAAGAAATAGAAGCTATGCCTAAAAAAGAACAGGAAGCATACAAAAACCAAAATGAAGTAAGGCTTGCAGTGCATTCACTTCTAGCGATAGGAGAAGCATTAAACGGGAATGGTATCGGAGCCCAAGTGCGAGAGATAGCAAGGAACTTCAACAACTCGATACAAGCAACGATAAGAGCAGAGCAAAAGATAGAAACAAAATCAGGATTTGCAAGATTCTTCACAGGAGGAGATGAGGAAGCAGCACAAGAGCTGGAGCAAGAAGCAGCTCAAAACCAGCAAAGAATACAGCAGCTTGAACAGCTAAAGAACGAGTGCGAATGCGGAGATGACATGAAAGCGCTTATCCAGGAACAGGTGCAGCAGATGCAGCAGGAGCAGGAAAGGCTTCAGGAGCTGGCCCAGAAGGAGACGAAAAGCAAAGGAATCTTCGGATGGATATGGAAATAATCATATTTTTATTATTTTTCTAAATTCTTTTTGAACTGTATCCTATTATCTTAAAGCAGCAGCTTCTTTATTCTTTTTAGTATATTCTCCTTATCAATAATCTCCTTATCCTACAATATATCTCAATATATTCTCTTACAGAATGCATAAATGAGATTTCTGCCATAATAAACCTTAACATAAACCCAGGAGGTGGGATTGATGGCAGATTATCAAAAAAACATATGGGATGAGATAGAGAGAGGTGGGGAGGCAGTATGGAACGCTTTAAATCAGCCGTGGAGCAGGTTTATCCCTTCTTCAGAGCAGATGGACGCTATATTTGATGTGGGCATCTACATCAGGGAGATAAAAGATGAAGTGATACAGTCTATAGATACATTTGTCAACAGACTGACTCCACAGATAGAAGCAACTCTTGAGGGAGTGAGAGCAGCCTGTGAAGGAATAGAGGAGCTATGCTATTCGATGAAGCAGCTGCCTGATGCGATCCAGGAAGCACTGAACAATACAGAATACATCAAGTCCATGTCTGAATCAAGGGCAAAAGCAGAACAGATCGAGAGAAGACTTAGGATGACTGATAATGGATATGTACTTCCTGAAATGAATACAGACAGTTTCATAGATAAATTTGAAGATTTTGAAAGAGATGTACTCAGGAGCATATCCTTAGGGGACCCAAAGATAAACTTTCTCGCTACAAGCGATATATTTGTGACGTGGAGCGGATTCTACTCTGTATACGAAAAGGCCTTATCCCAAAGAAAAGGAAAAACTCTAAGGGATCTATCACAGACGACAATATACACCACTATGAGTGAAAGGTTCGTTAGTTTAGAAACCGCATGTGACAACTACAGCTCTTCTGCATTAAGACAGCTTTCTCATAGGGAAACCGGATACGGAACGATAGAATCCTCTAATGGCGTGCTAGTATACAAGAGCGGATCAGATTTTGAGGTCAGAGGAGACAAGCTTGTCAAGATCCAAGCAAACCCAAACAGGACAGGCTTTGTGCTAAAAGATGTCGGACTCGACATGGGACAAGCAAAGCATACAGAAGTAAAGATAATGTATAGAGAAGACGGCAAACTAAGGAATCTTGACAGGACCGTTGCTGGTGAAAGACAGGCGTATGACCTATTTGCTGCAGATATCAAGCCAGAGATAGAATACCAGCTAGGACAACTCACGTTCCCTGCTTATTTTGAAAAGCATAAGGGAAAAGCAAAGGAATATTTTCAAAAATAAAAGGTGATGCAAAATGAAAGAATCTCACGAAAAAGATCCAATAGACTGGCATACTGTAGAAAGATACCTGAGCCAACCTCAAACAAAAGGAGGTGAAGGAGAAGGAGCACCTATCCACAAAGATGACCAGGGAAGAGCTTATATCCTGGCTCCAAAACAAGGGATGACAATAGAGGACATGATCGAACAAAACAGGGCAAAAAGAGTAGATTATCAGGGAACATTAAAACCTGGATCAAAATTCAGCTTTGGCTTATCTCCTAATGCCCCATTGAGCTATCAGCACCTGCATACAGAATGGAGCTTTGATGCACGTCCAGGAGGACATAACTACTCTGTATCGTCTGAAGATATAGGAGTCCCATTTGGAGGTGCAGAATTTCCTCATGGAAGGGTGAGAGAATACAAGTTAGGAGACATAACAGGAGAGATAAGAGTATGGTCGGTGAATACGATAAATGGAGTTCCATATCATGATATGGCAGGAGACGGAACAAGAGTGTATGCATTATGGAGGATAGCTGAAAGAGAAGACATGGAAGAACTTCCGGATTCAGACACGTACGTCAAAGAAGCAAGTTTCCCAAAACATGGAAGCGTCTATTATGCGAGCCCGTTCACCAAATCTGCGCTTGCGATTCTGGCATCTGAATACAAAGCAGAAACGCAACAAAAGCTGCACTTAGGGCCGATAAGCCTGGTATGGGGTGGCCTTTTGGACGTAGGGGGAGACTGCAAAACTCCTATTGAGGGCCATAGAGACGGAAATCAGGTAACAGTATATGCAACGCCAGAGAAGATGCCTGACATGCAGAAGTTTGAAAGCATGCTGGAGAAAAAAAGCAGTATCTTGAGCTTTGAATACGATTCGATACAGCAGAAATACGAGATAACTTTCAAGGAATACGATTAGGCGTCTAAAATCCTGAAGAAGTTATGCAGTCGAGCTATAAGCACATAACAACAATTTTTTTACTTTTTAATATCTTTTTTCTATAACTTTAAAAATAAGCACAAATTATGCACTGTTATGGATAAAGTTAATCAATTAATCAGGAAATATGCTCTGCAGAACGCAGTCAGATATAACGGGAAAGCAAATCCGGGAGCAGTGTTCCCGAAACTGATACAGGAAGACGATTCTATCAAGACAAAGGCTAAAGAGATAATGCCTAAGATAGTAAAAATAGTGGCGGAAATAAACGGGATGAAACTAGAAGAGCAGACAAAAGAGCTTGAAAAGACAGCGCCAGAGCTTCTTGAAAGAAAAACAGAGAAAAAAGAAGGCCTGAAAGAGCTTCCAAATATAGGAAAGACATTTGCAACAAGGATGGCTCCTTCTCCATCTGGGCCATTACATATAGGGCATGCTTATGTGAGCTCACTAAACTATGAATATGCAAAAAAGTACGGCGGAAAATTCATACTAAGGATTGAGGATACAAATCCTGAGAATATCTATGAGCCAGCATACGAGATGATACCTCAGGACATGGACTGGCTATGCGAGGGAAATGTATCAAAAGTAGTGATACAGTCAGACAGGCTTCCTATCTATTACAAATATGCGGAAAAGCTCATCAGTGAAGGACATATCTACATATGCACATGCAATCCAGATGAATTTAAGTCGATGCTTGAGAACGGAGTAGAATGCCCGTGCAGAAAGCTAGATACAAAAACACAACTTGACAGATGGAAAAAGATGAAGTCAAAGAATGGTTTTGAGCAGGGAACAGCAGTGGCAAGGTTCAAATCTGACATAAAGCACAAAAATCCAGCAATGAGGGATTTCCCGTTGCTTCGCATCAATGAAGCACTCCATCCTAGGACAGGACACAAATATAGGGTATGGCCCCTGATGAACTTTTCAGTTGCAATAGACGACATGGACTTAGGGATAACACATACTTTAAGAGGAAAAGACCATGCAGACAACGCAAAAAGACAGGAGATGATACACAAAGCTTTGGAAGTAGCAACACCTACTCCAATAAGCGTCGGAAGGATAAACTTTGAAGGCTTTGAAGTAAGCTGCTCAAAGACAAAAGTCAAGATAAATGATGGAGTTTACTCAGGATGGGATGACATAAGGATACCCTTCCTGCCATCTTTAAGGAGAAGGGGATACCAGCCTGAAACGTTCAGAAAATATGCAATGGAAGTAGGGATATCCACTAATGACAAGACAGTTGACATAATGCAGTTCTTCAAACACATCAACTCTTTGAACAAGGATATACTAGACAGCAGGAGCAACAGATATTTCTTCATACAAAATCCTGTGCAGATCCAGATAAAAGGGGCGCCGCAGCAGAAGATAGAGCTTGATCTGCATCCTGACAACAAGAAAGGAGGCAGAAAATTTATCGTTCATGAAACTTTCTTTGTGACAGAATCTGATTTTGAGAACTTTGAAGAAGGCGGGCTATATAGGCTGATGGACTGCCTGAACTTTGTCAAAAAAGGAGACTCTTTTGAGTTCCATTCATCAGAATATGAGCCTTACAAGAAAGAAGGAAAAGGCATAATACACTGGCTTCCGGCAAGCCCAGAAAACATAGAAGTAGAAGTGATGATAGGAGACGGGCCTGATATAGCTATAGCAAAAGGAATAGGGGAAGAAGGCTTGAAAAAGCTGAAAGAAGGGGATATAGTGCAGCTCGAAAGGTTTGGGTTCTGCAGGCTGGATATGAAAGGAAATAACCTAGTATTCTGGTTTAGTCATCGTTAGTACTACTTTGTAGTAACATTTATAAATAATTCATCATTAATCAGTGCTATGGGAGACGAAGAAGGCTCTGAATTTGGATTCGATTTTGAGGGAATGGACTTCTCAGACATAGCTGGAGTTCCAAAAAACATGGATTTCGCAGACAGGGCAGATATCCCTAGGGAATTCAATGACAACCAGGTAGAAAAAGAGAAGATCGAAAACGAGATCAGGAAATTCAAGGAAGCGCTAAAAAAGGGGCCAATTACAGCAAAAATATTTGCAGAATGCTCTTCTGTCATTTTTGGCCCTTTAAAGGATTATATGCTTGGGCAGGCTGCTCAGGCAGAATGCGATCTAGATAAGGCAGCAGCCCATTATGGAATTGCTATAATGTCTTCAAATGAAGAATTCAGGGGATATGACTGGATGACCCATAAGATATTCTTTGACAGCCTTACTCGAAGAGGAGGGATATTCCTTGTTAAAGGAATGGCAGAAAAAGCAGAGCAAGACTTTAACGAAGCTCTGAAATTGGACCCTATCGATGCAAACTTATTCTTATCAAGAGGACAGGCAAGAGAGATGATAGGAGACCTGGAAGCAGCGATAAAGGACTATTCAACAGCGATAAGATACGGCTTGGGCCTTGAGCATGATACTCACTTTGAAGTGTTATACTCAATGAGAGCTGGAGCAAAGCTCAAAGCACAAGATTATGAAGGAGCAAAAAGCGACATTGAGATAGCGATAGACTTATCTGCCAACGATTTCCAAAACTATGATCTAAAAGCTGATATCCTTATCAAGCAGTGGGCTTCTAAATATAAAGAGAGAAGCATGAAAAGATACAGCTTCAAGCTTCTTGATGAGGCGATAGCTTCACTTGACGAATCACTGAAGATAAATCCTAAGAACTCATATGCTTTAAGGCTAAGGGCGGCTACAAGAGTTGTGAAAGCAGAATGCTCAAAAAGCAAAAGAAGAACATCATGGCTTAGGCAGGCTGAACGCGATTATTGCGAGTATATCCATATGAATCCTGAAGACTCTTCAGCATATGCAGACAGAGGAGACTTAAGGCTAAGGATGGGCAACACCGAATTTGCATTGATAGACTATGAGAGAGCAATTGCACTTAATCATACATCACTAGAGATCCAAAGAAGATTCAATTCTGTAGTAGATAAGGTACTTGAGCAGGAATCAAAAGGATAAGATCAAGAGCTGAAAGCTTTTGAGACTTTCTCATTCCAGAAACTAGGCAAAGGATTTGAGATAAAACCTTTGAAATTATGGCCATAGATGTAGGCCAAGCCTTTGTCATCCTTGTATCTCTCAAAATCCTCTGAAGCTTCATCGTATATATCCCTTATCTTGTTGCGCTCAAAATCCCTCTGCAATAAAGAGGATGGCTTTAGTATAAGATAATCAGCCTGACGGATAGTGTTAACCTCTAGATTGGAAGAGTTCTGTGTTATGAAGAGGATTGAAAGATCTTTATGCCGAGCTATAAGCAGAAGCTCAGACAAAAGCTTGTTCGGGGCAGACATCGCAGACCTTGAACTGAACAATATGCCTCCTTCATCAACCAAAACAAAAGAGCCGTTTTCGATCTGCGAAACGCTGTCAACGACAGAGATCCACTTAGGAAGGTCTTTTGACCTAAAGCCCATAGCTGAAACAGGGCGCTGAGCCTTTGAATGGATGTTCTCAAGCAGCTTCATGCCTATGGCAGATTTTCCAGTTCCTCTGGCTCCAAGGATTATGCCGATCATGCTTTTTGTATTGAAAAGCCTGTCTTCAAACTTATCATAAGAGCCTTTCTTCTCTTCTATCACGGTGAAATCTTCAAAGACAGGATCATGAGAGATCCTTCCTTTAGATGCAGGATGAACTTTCTCTTCAGATTCTGCATCTTTTTCTTTTTTAGAATCATTTACGGATGCAGTTTTATCTGTATCCTCCTTGCTTTTCATTTTTACAGCTTTCTTTGAGATATGGAATATGTTCCTGCCGATCCAGACAATGACAATATTGAGATATTTTAGAAACCTGTCAACAAAGATATTAATGATCTGCAGCAGATATTTTATGACTATCCAAACAGCTCCAAACAATACTCCTATGCCATGAAATATTGATGCGAAGAATCCTCTACTCTTTTTCTTTGGCATAAAATGCTGATAATTTGAGCCTATTTAAGCTTTGCTTTTCCTTTTTTCTTATGTTTCTTCTTCTTGACAAAATCCTCGATCCTGTAAAGCCTTACAAGCCGGGGGATTCTCTGAAGAAATCTTGCAAACCTTGTTGATTTAGCGGCCTTTGAGAGTTTAGCAAGCCTTTCAGATTCTTCAGCAGCCTTAGCAAGCCTTTCAGCAACTTCTGTTTCCTTTACAACCCTTGCAGCTTCCTTCTCAACTTC
Organism: uncultured Methanosarcinales archaeon; assembly: GCA_964526585.1. Taxonomy (GTDB): domain Archaea; phylum Nanobdellota; class Nanobdellia; order Woesearchaeales; family CAZGIN01; genus CAZGIN01. The sequence goes on along the minus strand of CAZGIN010000004.1, from coordinate 4,039 downwards.
TGAAGTGAGGTGAAGTATGCTTTGCGCTTCAGACACTTCTGATATCCTTAAGATCAGGCCTACTGGGGCTACTGCTATTATATCCAGGAAAGAGGTCTTGATAAAGCTCCATAACGTCGCTTTCTTGAAGAAGTTGAAATAAAGATCTATCACAAAGAACAGGATTATTATCTGGTCTAAGAGGAAAACCTCAAACTCATACACTTCAAAGAATTCAGACACAAGCTCAGGCCAATTCCAGTGGAAGAAATTAAGATCGCTGCTGAACTCTCCCAGGATTATGAACAAAAGGAGCAGGACAAGCCAGGGAATCATTATATCAACAAAACGCTCAAGCCACCAAAGATGCCTCATATTGAAATCAAGCCAGCGCTGCTTCCATTGCGGAAGATTTTCTTCCTTGTGCTTGCGCATCTTATGATACCTAGAAATATGCTGCCTTAACTTACGGAATGCCATATTCAAAGCATACAAGCCTTATAGTACATAAATCTTGCCATTTCAGCCAAAAGATTTAAATAAGAAAGTAGTTTGGATAATAATAACGAGGTGGGACATATGTTAGTAGTAAAAGCAAAAATAAAAGAAGCAGCTGTGTATGAAGGAAAAAACCTGAACGTTTCTGGAGACTTCGCTGACAAGCTAGACCAAAAAGTAATGGAGCTAGTAAAGGAAGCATGCAGAAGAGCAGCAGGAAACGGAAGAAGCACAGTTATGGCTAAGGATCTGTAAATTTTTAATCTATTTTTTCTCTAATCTTTTTTTCTAATTCCTTAACACGCTCAGAACGAAGCTTAGACCTTTCCCTGATCATGTCTTTGACAGAATTCATCTTCCTGCTTATAGCCATCTCATTCTTTTCTATTCTGGATTCCTTGTCTGAGAGTTCCTTAAGCTCAGACTTGATTGATTCGACCTTTTCAGGCAGGCTAAGGGTCTTATCGATCTTGGTCTCAAGTTCTTTGATGCGGTCAGACCTCATATCCATCATATCGAGATAATGCGAGATCTTTTTATCGACTTCCTCTATGCGCTTAAGGATAAAGTTCTCATGCTCAGAATTATTGAACTCGTATCTTATCACTTGCTGTTCAGCATCGATAAGGCGGTTAACTTTCTTATCAAGCTCCTGCAATGCTTGCATCATAGGTCTTGATTTAGGCATACGCTTGATCTTAGAAAGCTGGCTCTTATAACTGCTCTTGGCAGCAGAAATCTCTTCCTTTTTCTTAAGGTGCCTGCCAGCATGCTTGATAAAGCTTGAAATCTCAGACATAAAAGATCACTTCTTCTTGAACAAGCTGAATGATTTCTTCTCCTGCTTTGGAGGAACCCTAGGAGGCATAGGCGGAGCGTTCAAAGGAGGCCTTCCTGACGGAGGATGCATCGGCGGAGGCATCATCTGCCTATTTCTAGCTGGAGGCGCCATACTTGGGGGATGCAACCCTTCAAACCTTGGAGGCTCACCTAGATCAGCAAAAGGATCATCTAAATTTGGAACTGAACCTGGCATAGGAGGGCGAGGCTGGTTGAAAGGCTCAGGACTTGGAGGAGGGCCTGCAGTAGGAACAGGAGCTGGAGCTTCTCTAGGCTTAAACCCAGATTTAGTAGAATGCTCGACCATATCAGCTATAGCGACCATAGCAGAAGCGATCTTCTCATTTTGATCCTCTAAAACTTTGAGGCGGGAGATAGCATCATCTAATTTCTTGCCGATATCTTCCTCTTCCTCCTTGTCAAGCTTCATCTGCTGCTCAGCATCCTTGAACAAAGCCATAAGGTCAGAGATAACTTTTGTTAAGTTCTGCATAGAAGCCTGCAAAGACTTGTCGCTGCTTGCAGGATTATCTTTCAATCTCCTCAACTCATCACGCAAAGACTGTATCTCATCGTGAGAAAGAATCTCATAATCATCTTTTTGCTCTTCAGGCATAGAGTGTCACCTTCTTTTGTCTAATATATGCATTGTGCTCAAGACAATATATAAAGTTTTCTAAAAAAGCAATATTTAAAAACTGCAAAATTGTGAATGTCAAAAAGAGGTGATTGTGTTGAACAGATTAGACTGCTCATTCCTATTTGGGGTATTAGTGATAGTATTTGCGTGGCTGAACGATGGTATGAACTGGACAAGGATGGGATTACTGATAGTAGGGATTGTGATTGTAATACACTCATTCATGCCCTGCTTCTGCAAGAGATGCCATGTTGAAGCTGCATCTCCTATGAAGACAGCTGTGAAGATGCCGGTGGCGAAAAAGAAGCCAGCAAAGAAAAGAAGAAAATAAATTTTGAATATTTATTTCTTATTCTTACATAGGAGGCATGTCCGGAGGAGCACTAGGCTTCTCACTTCCGCTGGCTATCACATCGTCGATCCTCAATATCATCTCTGCAACCTCAGCAGCAGAGCTTACAGCCTGGGTCTTGATAGCTAACGGCTCAATCACGCCTTTCTTCCAGGAATCAACAACCTTTCCTGAGAAAACATCAATGCCTGCAGTTTTCATTGTCTTATCATGAGCAGATCTCAATTCAGTTATCATATCAATAGGATCTAAGCCTGCATTCTCTGCCAAAGTTCTGGGGATAACCTCCATAGAATCAGCAAAAGCCTGCACAGCAAGCTGCTCCCTTCCTGAAAATGATTCAGAATATTTTCTCAGCTGCTTCGAAAGCTCGATCTCAGGAGCTCCTGCGCCAGCAACAACAAGAGAATTTCTCAATGAAGCGACAACATCCCCTATTGCGTCTTCAAGAGCACGCTTGACCTCATCAACGACATGAGAAGTTCCCCCTCTGACTAAAATAGTTACAGCCTTAGGATTCTTGCAGTCCATGACAAAAGTCATGTCCTCATCACCGATCTTGCGCTCTTCAACCATTCCAGAATATCCAAGATCAGATTTCTGCACATCCTTGAGCTTGGTAGCGATCTTAGCTCCAGTAGCTTTTGACAATGCTTCCATGTCAGATTTCTTCACTCTCCTGACTGCATAGATATTGTTCTTAGCAAGGAAGTGCTGGGCAAGGTCATCAATGCCCTTCTGGCAGAACACGACATTAGCTCCTGTTGAGAGAATGCTGTCAACCATATCCCTTAGCATCTTCTCTTCCTGATCTATAAAGCTCTGAAGCTGAGAAGGATCAGTTATGGATATCTTAGCATCAACTTCAGTATCTTTTATCTCAATAGCGCTGTCCAATAAGAGAACTTTGGCTTTCTCTACCTTATTAGGCATGCCTGAATGGATCCTCTCCTTATCAACAACAATCCCTTTCACTAACTCAGTATCATGCACAGAATTTCCAACCTTCTTCTCAAGCTTGATATCTTCCCTGTCAAAACCTTCATAATAGACCTGCTTGACAGCCTTTATAGTCAAGTCAGCTAAGTGCTCCTTTGAATGCTCAGCACCCTTTCCAGTCATGGCAGTTATCGCTATCTTTTTTAAGATATCAGAATCTTCAGGAGTGATCCTAACTGCAATGCTCTTTAGAATATCTAACGCTTTTTCAGCAGCTATCCTATAACCTTTGGCAAGCACAGTAGGATGGATGTTCTTTTCTATCAAAGCTTCAGCATTCTTTAACAGCTCTCCTGCCAACACGACAGCAGTAGTCGTTCCATCTCCCACCTCATCCTCTTGGGTTTTAGAAATTTCCACTAACATCTTAGCAGCAGGATGCTCGATGTTCATCTCTTTAAGGATCGTAACACCATCGTTAGTTACAATAACATCTCCCAAAGAATCGACAAGCATCTTGTCCATGCCTTTAGGGCCTAATGTTGTTCTGACAGTTTCTGCAACTATCTTAGCAGCAAGTATATTGTTCTTCTGCGCATTCCTTCCGGTAGAGCGCTGTGTGCCTTCAGGCAGTATGAATATAGGCTGTACATCTCTTGACATAAAAATCCCTCCAATCTCTAAATTTGGAGTCGATACTATGTTTATAAAGGTTTTGGGGTGGTTTTTATACTATTTCTCCATAGAAAATGTTATGCTTGTCTCTTGTGATGCGCACTTTAACTATGCCT
>CAZGIN010000003.1:0-25175 GCA_964526585.1 uncultured Methanosarcinales archaeon | reverse complement strand
TAATTCTCCAAAGCCATCCTGAGCTCAACCATATCCAGGATTATCTCTATTATCTGGATCAGGCCTGCTGTGACTGTAAGCTCTTCTTTGGAATAATCCTTTATGTTCTTGAAGAAATCATCCTTTGCTTTGTCCCTAAGCTTCAGGAGTTCTGATACTTTTGAGAGCTTATAATCATAGAACAATGAATAGTAGTCCTTTATGACCTTGTCTATCTGCATCAGCACAGCTATATTCTCCTTCTTGAACTTAAAGCCGTAGCTGAGGATCTGTCTTGAAGAGTTCTTGATGAAATCATCCACCTTGCTGAGGTATTGTATTATGGAGAAATAAAATGAAGTTTTCCTGAAATCAGAATGCCCGAACTTATTCAGCAGCCTTAAGCTGTAGTTGACGAATTTCTTGATATTGATATGATGGAACTCAATAGAGTTGAGGTTGTCATAATTATTGTTCCTGATGCTGCCAAAGAAAAGGTCTGACATCTCGTTCAAAAGCCTGAACACCCTCCTGAAGACAGTATCAAACTCATCTAAGGATTCCTGGCTGATCTTCTTTATGCAGAAATTGCTGGATGTGCTGCTTATGACTTCAGAGCCGATAAACCTTGCAGCAGAATCATAGATTATCTGAGAAGGTATAACCTTCTTTCCTGTCCTGTAATGAGGCATTGTTGAAGAATCAGCACTGATCTCCATGTTATCATAGCCATAGCGGTACAATCCCTGCAGATATATCAAGCAAGCAGTCCTGTCAAGGCCTTTGAGATCTATCTTGATGCACTTATCTGAAGGGATATGGGCAGAAGTGCTTATGATAAGATTGCCGTCATCTTCTTCAACTTCAATAGAATCTCCGGCCTTGATGCTCTTCTTCTCTGTCCATGTTATGGGAAGAGTTACAGTCAAGGTATTATTTCCTTGTTTTATGACTTTTCGTTTCATACAATATACTTAGCAGAGCTAGTATATAAATATATTTTTTATAAAACACTATTGTAGAATATATTTCTATTGAAAACAGATATATCTTGGGATTGTTATAGAAATAAGATGCCTGAAAGCTTAGGATCAAGCGAATTAAAGGCGGAGGATCGGTAACATGACATACAGACCAAGAATGTATCGCTCAAATGAAAGTAGTATTATGGATTATGTAAGGATAGGGATGATCACTATAGGACTGATAGGAGCAGCAATAGGGGGATCATACAAGTGCGACAGCAAAGAGCCTGAAGTAAATATGCCTACATACAATATCAGGGAACATCAAAGTGATATAAACAAACATCTTGAGAAGCTGGAAGATATCACGAGAGATTTAATGGAAGGATTGGACTAAGGCTGGCAGAATATTGCAGAATATATTGCTATTGAAAACCGATATATCTGCATAAAACAATTTCAGTCTAGGGCGAAAGCCTGAATAAAAACTAAACGGAGGATGAGATTATGGGATATATGTCGAAGATGATGGATTATGTGAAGATCGGAGCTGCGGCTTTGGCTTTGAACGCTTCGAGTGCATTAGCGACTCCCAGCTATCAGCCTGCGCAGAACTATGATGCGCAGAAAGCAGGGATTGAGAGCATGGTGGGTGCTAAGGTTGACGGGCCTTTATACAAGCTTGATACGATCGAGAAGGCTGTAGGTGGAGCATTGGGAGATGCACCTGATATTGGATTGAACTGCAATCGACCAAGGAGCGGAAATTGTGACACAACTACATTTTGTAAGAACTGATTCATTTTTTTATTTTTTTTAAGTTATTTAGGTTTGTTGGAATTATGTGGTTATACTAATAAATTTACACAATGAATTGGAGGATTGAGATGATGGGATATATGTCGAAGATGATGGATTATGTGAAGATTGGGGTTGCGGCTTTGGCTTTGAACGCTTCAAGTGCTATCGCTGCCCAGAGCTATCAGCCTGCGCAGAACTATGATGCGCAGAAAGCAGGGATTGAGAGCATGGTGGGTGCTAAGGTTGACGGGCCTTTGTATAAGCTTGATACGATCGAGAAGGCTGTTGGCGGAGCATTGGGAGATGCACTTGATATTGGATTGAACTGCATTGATCTTCCGCCTACAGGCTTAGATTGTGACACGCCTTTTTGTGGCAGATAGTTGAATAAGAGATTTCAGGAGGCGCAATATGATAAGGTATAAACTAAGCAAGTATCTTCAGGTAATCCCTGCAAAGAACGATAAATTTTTTGTATTCAGCTCACGTTATGGGGGACTTGTCAAGATGAACAAGCCTCTTTTCAACTATTTTGTCTCTCTGGATAAGAAAGAGCTTGACTTGTCAGAAGAGCTTCCAAAAAAGTTTTTTGATAGGAAGTTTATCGTAGAGGAAGATGTTGATGAAGATAAGTACTTCCAGGATGTCTTGAATAAGACGATAGCAGATTCCAAATCTGGGAAGTTATGGGATTTCCTAAGGTTGAACCTTAGTGAAAACTGCAATCTGCGATGTAAATACTGCTATATGTGCAACAAGAAGAATGTCAATTTTAATATTATGCCTTTTGAGACTGCTGAAAAAGCGATAAAGGCATTCTATCAAAACCTTAAACTATTTGATATCAAAGACTCAAGCTTGTGGTTTTTTGGCGGCGAGCCAATGCTTAATTTATCTTTATTGGAAAAATGTCTGAAGCTTATAGAAAAAATGAATGAGGGGCTGGAAAATCCTCCAAGACTGATAATTGTAACAAACGGAACTATTTATCCTGAGAGATTAATTTCCTTGTTTAAAAAATTAAATATGAGCATTAACTTTAGCATGGATGGGATCGGAAAAGCTCATGATAGTATGAGATGTTTTGCTGATGGCAGAGGTTCTTTCCAGGTTGTAGAAGAGAACTTAAGAAGATATAAAAAAGATGGATTTAGGATAAATCTTGGGGCTGTGTTGAACATAAATAATATAGATCATATTAAAGAGATGATCGATTATTGCAATAAGATAGGGCAGGATTATTTCAGCATTGGTGTTGTAGCATTTGACCTTACTTACCGTGCAGATGTTGATAAAATGGTTTCTGTATTATTAGAATTATTGGATTATGCCAAAGAAAAGAAGGTAAGCTTGGGAGGTTTCTGGAAGGGCGTACTTTCACAACTAAACAAGCCAAATGGATTAAAACATTGTGCCGGAACGGGTAATGAGATTACAGTCCAGCCAGATGGAACGCTTAGGCCATGCTCAGCTTTTGAAGATTCTTTTGGACATATTGATGACTTAGAATCTTACTTCTCAAGTCCAGGATATGAGCTATTAGTATCGAGAATGGTTGGCAACTTGGGACATTGCAATGGCTGCCCGATAGAAGGCATGTGTAAAGGGGGTTGTGTAGCAGAAGTTTATAACCAAGACAAAAGCCTTGAGACCAAGCCCAGCTATTGCGAACTATTCCAGAAGATAACAACTGCATTCATAACGAAGATGTTTGATGAAGAGATCATGACTTGATCTTGTCATCAATAGAAACATTATTTTGCTTGATGATTGTCTTTAAGTGAGTTGCGGATTGATGGATTATGTAATTATAGGGGTTATTACAATCGGATTAATAGGAATAACGATGGGTGTATCATACAAGTGCGATAGCAAAGAGCCTGAAGTGAACATGCCTCACTATAATATGGGCGAATGTCAAAAAGGCATAGACAAAAATCTAGAGAAACTTGATGATATCACGAGAGATTTAATGGAGGGATTTGATTAAAGTTGGAGAATATTGCAGAATATATTGCTATTGAAAACCGATATATCTGTATAAAACAATTTCAGTCTAGGGCGAAAGCCCTGAATAAAAACAAAATGGAGGAAGAGAACATGGGATACATGAACAAAATTATGGATTATGTGAAAATAGGTGCGGTTGCAGTAACTCTTGCAGCAGCATCCCTAAGTGGATCGTATAAATCTACAATTGATTCTAAAATAGATAAGTTAGATTATAAGATGGATACTTTGGAGGCAGTTGCTTATGAAACGGGAAATAACTTAGTTTTGCCTGGACTGGAGTGTGACAATGTACTTGAATGTATAGACTGTTCAGGACCGGGACAGATTTAGTTGTGCCTAGATTGTGGTGATATACATACCCTCAAAATTTGATATAGTGTTTCTGACATCCTAGCTTCTAGTGGGCATTCCACGGAGGGAAAAAATGGCAATCGCAAAGACATTATCAGGAATTTTGGAGAATGAAGTTGTGCAGGCAGCCCTGGACAGGAGAGAGAATATAGATTATGCAATACAGGAGATGCAAGAGAGATGGAACATAAACTTATGGGACAGAAACCCAAGCCCAACATACTCAGAGAACGGAAATGGAAGAGAATTTGCAGGGTCTGATCTGGATGCTTTTACAGTGCTGAAAGTCTTGAAGCAGAGAGGAGCTGTGATAGACCTTCCAAACTATTCAAACCAAAGGCCCCAAACAGACAGGACAGACCAAAGAGTAGTAAGCAGCCATCATAGGCACGGAAAATTAGCAGCATTGGTATCAAACAGGGAGACACATTCTTTCAGCGTACTTCTATATGATCACAACGTGATACAAGATCAGCCTGGAGAACAGCAGACAGTGGGGGCATGCAGAGCATTCTCGATACTTGATGATTTTGCATGCTTCCATGCAGGATTTGAAGGATTTGAGTTTGATCCGACTAACTCTGAGAGGGAGTTCTTTGAAGAGAAAGGGGTTGAGTTCCAGCCAGGATCATTGAACTTCAGATATTTTGTGCATCCATCAAAAGCAGGAAGCTTCTTAGGAGAGAAGAAGATAGCTACAGAGATACTTATCGCGAGGCTAGCTGATGAGATAGGCCATTACAGAAGCTTAGCAAAGCATCTTAGAGAATCAGGAATAAAATTAGGAGGATCTTTCTTTCCTGACCTTGAATATGATACTTCAGTATCTGAAGATAAAGTGAGCTATACTGGGCAGGTCTTGGAGTCAAAAGTTACAATCCCTGGATTTTTAGGATCGTATCCTTTGATGGGTGAATCAGGATCAGGAAAGGTAACAAGATACAATGAAGATGATGCAGCAGACTCACAGCATGTTCTAAGGTATGCAGAGCATAGAGTAAGAGATCTTAGGAGAGCACGGAGAGACTTTCAAGCAGATGCAAAGGCAGTTGATACTGCATTTTTCCTCAATGCGATAGATGAGACAGGAGCTCCTATCATAAGGTTGGGATGGAGCATACCTGAAGCAGGAACAGATTATAGGATACCGACTGGAGATGTCCAGCCGAACGGAAGGAGAAAACCTATGGGAAGGAAGCTATGGTATGCATATCATCTAACTGATCCGATTGAGGAATGCAGGCCTTGCAAAGATGGAGACGGAAGAGTGAGCGTGCTTTATCGTATTGTTGAGAAAACAGTGCAGAGAGCTCGCTGATACTCGGAAAAGTCCATACTATGGCCTTTAGGTGATAGATAAAGACTTTTCCGGTCGACCAACTCCAAAAAGATACCACGACCTAAAGGTCGTGGAGTTGGTCATACTTACGGCTGCGCAGGATTCAAAGCACTAAGATTCGCATTGGGTATCCCCTTAATCAAATCTTATGCAAATCCTGCGCAGCCAATGCATCATTTTTATAAATAAACCTTATTTCTTTCCTGATATGAAAGAATACGACGTATACGGCATAGGAAGCGCACTGATGGATTTTCTAATAGAGGTAGATGATTCAACACTTGATTCTCTGGGACTTAAGAAAGGGCAGTTCCATCTTTATCCTGAGAAAGAGGCTCAAGAGATGCTGGATAAGCTGGCGATGGAGAAAGTTACCATAGTACCCGGAGGAAGCGCAGCAAACACTGTTGCGGGAGTAGGTTTGTTAGGGGGAAAGTGTGTATTCAACGGTAAGGTGGGGAAGGACAAGCACGGAGAACTGTATGCAACTGAAACCCAAAAAGGAGGAGTTAAGCCAAACTTAGCAGTATGCGAGAAGAACATGACAGGATATGCTCTGACATTCATCACGCCAGATTCTGAAAGGACATTTGTAGTGCATCTTGGGGCAGCACCAATATCAAGATCAGATATATTTGAAGAAGATGTAAAGAAAAGCAAGATACTGCATATAGAAGGATATCTTCTTGAGCATGAGCTTACAAGAGAAGCTGCAGAGCATGCGATGAAGACAGCTAAAGAGAACGATGTGATGGTGTCTATCGATCTAGGAGATCCTGGAGTTGTTGAGAGATCAAAAGAGCATGTCATGAGGCTGGTGAAAGAATATGCAGACATAGTTTTTGCAAACGAAGGGGAAGCCAAAGCTTTCACAGGATTGGAAGAAGAGGATGCTCTTAACAAGATAGCAGAAGACTGCTCGATAGCAGTTGTCAAGATAGGAGTAAGGGGAAGCATGATCAAACATGACGGAAGGACAGTCAAAGTAAATGCGATCAAAGCATCAGCGGTAGATACAACAGGCGCAGGAGACATGTATGCAGCAGGATTCCTTTATGCATTATCTAAAGGATTATCAGTTGAAGAAGGCGCAAGGATAGGAAGCTTGGCTGCTTCATTTGTGGTATCTCAGATAGGCGCAAGGCTGATGGAAAGGATACATCTTTAAGCTTAGAACACATCAACTGGGAAATACAGATTTCTTATGAACAAGTAAAGCAGATATGCAAATATCAACAATATGGCATAGCTCTTCTTCAACTTTACATTTCTCGAGAAGAAATAAAATATAAGGCATGCAGTTATTATCTTCACCGGAAGATCAAAGAAGATAACAACTTTAGGAACAGTATAGCCTGAGATCAATGCGCCTATGCCCAGAGCAAGCATAGGATTTGTAACGTTGCTTCCGATCAATATACCGCCAGATATCTTATGTTTTCCTTTGAAGACTGCTATCAACGATGTAGTAAGTTCTGGAAGCGCAGCAGCAATTCCTAAGAGAATGACTCCAAAGAAAGAAGCGCTTATCGGAAGCTGCTGGACCAATATGGTGGAGGAATCAACAACCTTGTCTGCGCTGAATCCCATTATGATAAAACATACAAGCAGAATAAGAATGTCTATGAAGATATTATTATGATTATTAGTATCGATCTCGTCTGCTTCAAGGGTTCCTCTCTTGTGGATATACATCAGATATAGTCCGTAGCCTATCACAAGCAATGCTCCTTCCCATCTTGAGATAAATCCATTGAAAGCAAAGAACAGCACTATAAGGGCGGCGCCTATGAGGCCTCCAATATTCTCTTTGAGATGCTTTTTTGTAACAACAACTGCGCCTATCAGTGCTACTAATCCAAGAAGAAAGTTCTGCTGGAATATGTCAGATCCGATATTAGTGCCGATAACTAATCCGGAAACCTTATCCATCAAGGAGGGCTCTTTCAGGATCTTGATACTTCCAAATATATGGGTTATGATCTCTGGAAGGCTTGTTCCTATAGAAAGTACAGTCATGCCGATGAACGTATCTGAAAGGCCAAAATTGTTGGCAAGCCTTATAGCATACTTAACAGAATACTCTGCAGAAAACAAGATAATCAGAACGCCTACAAAGACTGTTATGAAATGCTCAAATAACATAGTTATCTAAAATCCTTCATCTCCTCAAAGCTCCTCCAGAACCCTTCATAGATATAGCCATGCTTGTTCTCGATCTGGTTGAGCTGGAGCTCGAACTTCCCCTTATTGAACTTTTCTGCAGCAGCAGTCTCTATGATGCCTGTTCCTATGTAAATAAGATGAGAATCTGACTTATCGGGCTTCTCTTCAAACTTTATGATCTTTGAGCCTTCAAGGACAGCGACACCATATTTAGAGACGTCTTTCTTTGATTTTAGCACTAAAGTCATCTCGGACTTGTTTCTCAGATGGAACTTGATAAGCTCATTTAGGTCTAGATCAAGAAGGGTATCACAATATGTGAACAGGAATCTTCTTCCGAACAATTCTTTTGCAGCCTTGATAGTCCCTGCGTTCCCAAGCTTCTCTTTCTCAAAGATTATCTTGATCTCAGGATGGTGCTTTTCCAGGAACAACTTCAGCTTCTTTGATTCTGTCGAGACATAAATGTCGTTTAAGCCTTGGTTCTTGATGTGGTTTATCTTGTGCTCTATTATGGGCTTATTATGATATTCCATCAGGCTTTTGTTCGTGCCGTCAATGTCTGCATGCGCAGCCAAGATCAGCACAGGAATCTGGTTTGTCTGGGAAAGCATAACCCTTTCTATGTACTTAGACCTGTTCATGCCTTGTTTTTTAGAGATCTCCTCTATCTGGTTGAGAATATCCTTGTCGATCGTGATACTAACCTTCTTTTTCATGCAGCACCTCTTACAAGGTAGGATAAAATATCCTTTCTTTATAAATGTTGTTTCATTACTATTTATTACTTATTAGTGGTTAAGCACGGAAAGCTTTATATACACTCTATAAATTTCTTGACCAATGGACAGTACGATAAGCAGGCTAGATTCTTTTGAGCCGGCAGAGGAGCATCCGCACTCTTTGGCAGACTTTAGGGCATCTCTCCCTCAGGAAATCAAGGCAGATATGGCTGCGCAAGGATATCCTCAAGATAAGGACTTAGAGCAAATCTCCTCAGAGTTTTCAAAAAAATTGGCCCTAGAGATCTGGAGGTTCATTAACTATAGAGGAGCTTGGAATGAAATGGTAAACGTAGAGCGCATCATGTCCAGATGTCCAGATGTTCTCTATATCGCACGAGTAACCGGCATTGCTGAAGGGACTGATATAGCGCTAAAAAGATTTGCTGCGCGTCCAGGCATAGAGGATAATTTCAAGATAGGGGCTGAAGCAGCATCGATGATGCTTGAGGCTAAAAAGGATGGAGCCCAGATACCTCAGCTGTATGAAGAATATACGATGCTGCCGTTCCTTGGAGTTGAGTTCATCCCCGGAGAGACTTTTGAAAAGCTTATCGATATGCGCAATCTGCTTGCACCCAGGCTAAAGCTGGAAATGTGCGCAGCATCAAGCAGATGCATAGAGAGCATAGTCAAGGCAAGGAAATCCCATGCAGACATAAAACCTGGAAATATGGTAGCAAGATCATGGAAGCTTCCAGATTATGACGGCAAGGTAGAGATGTATATACCTTCTGATAAGATTGTTTATGCGATAGACTGCGATTTTATGCAGGCTGTATCTGTTTTCGGCACAAAACTTGGAGGAGATAAAGCTATGGGAACTCCCATATATATGGCTCCTGAAGTAGCAAGGTTTGGGTACAGGCCTACAGATAAGACTGATGTTTTTGCTTTAGGAGGGGCATTATATGAACTGCTCACAGGGGATCCGGTGTTTGAGTATGAGCACATGACTCCTATGCAGATAATGGCATGCAATCACACATACGGGCCTGACTTCATGAAGCTTGATGCAGTCCAGCAAGGACTTGGGCTGACTGCACCTGAATCACAAGAGATACTAGCCCTTTTGAAAGCTACAAGATTAGAATATTTCTCCAGGATAAGCGCTTTTGACCTAAGAAAAGGATTTGAAGGGATTGTTGGGAAATATTCATGATTGTGCTAAAGTAGGATAAAATAATTTTTCTTTATAAGCTGGACAAGCTGTTTTGATGTTATTATTTTCCAGAGTGAAGAAATCTTTATATAGTATTTATCCTACTTAGTAGGATAATCGGTGAGCGAGGTGAATGAGATGGTATCAATGGATACTAAGAAAGCGCAGCTGAGAAAGCTGATGTCAATGTACGACGAAGATGACCTTGTAGATGAGATTGAGCTGGAGCTGTTCAGGACAGCGATGTAGATTATTTATTTTTTAAATAGTCCTCTATACGCTTGTCTCCCTTAGGCTTTGCTTTTTCACCCAGGCTGTAGAAAGTCTTTTCTGTTTCTGAACCCCAAGAATATTCTCCTTTGGTCTTTTCGGTCTTGTTGATCTTGAATTCCTCTAACTGCAGTCCTTTATTGAGATGATAATAGATAAGCCTTAACGTAACTTTAGGAAACAGATCGCAGTAAGCCTTGTATATCTGATAGCCATATGCAGGCTGGATATATCTGAGAATCTCGACTATATTCTGCCTTACGATGCTCCTCACAGGGCGGCCTCTTTTCATAAATCATTATGTAATTTTGTTGTTTAAATAAGTTATGGTTCGGTTAGGTTTTTAAACTATGAATTTATTGCATTAGCATGCACATATACGAGCTGTCAAAAGAGAACATAGCATTGGCAAAGGCAGAGGCAGAAGCGATCCTAGGGATAAAGGGGAAGCTTAAAGGGAACCTTCTTTTGTCTGATGCATACGACAAAACTCTTGTGAGCAGGGCAGCATACACAAGGAGATCATATCTTATGCTTTTTTCATGCATGAAAACGCATCTTGAGAGAAGATCCAAGACATTTGGGTGGCAAAGTAATTTTAAGAAGGATTATTCTCTGAGGATAAGGGGAGAACATGATAAAGATGCAGAAAAAAAGCTTGCATCAATAATATGGAGAAATCTGAAGGAGCCAAAAGTCAACTTAGAATGTGCAAACACAAGATACGAAGTGTTTATTTTTGGAAAGAATGCATATGTCTGCAAGCTTCTTGAAGAGAATGAAGATGATTTTGAGATGCGCAAAGCCCACAAGTTAGCTAAACTGCATCCGACAGCGATGCACCCAAAATTAGCAAGGGCAATGGTTAATCTTACAGGAGCAAAGAAAGGTGATACAGTCTATGATCCATTCTGCGGATCAGGAGGACTGTTGATCGAAGCTGGCTTGATGGGGATGAAGACAAAAGGATATGACAACAATGATCATGTATTGGTGAAATGCAAAGAGAACCTTGAAAGGATAGGTATCAGGAATTATAAGCTGTACAGAGGGGATTCACTCAAACTGAAAACAAAGATGAACTATATATCTACTGACATGCCCTATGGAAGAGGAACAAAGAAACTGTCAGAAGGATTCTTCCAGAAAGCGTTTGAGACGGTCGGAAGAAATATAGGAATAAGGGCGGTTATAGGGATTCCATCAGATATTGACTATAAGGCATTCCTGAGGAGAAACAAGCTTAGGGAGATATTCAACACTACTGTCTATCTGCACAAAAGCCTGAGCAAAAGGATAATAACGGTTGATCCTATTTTGTGACCACTAGATAAGGGTAAAAATAGAAAGGTTTATAAATAGATCTTCGAGTTTCTATGGGATGAGGGTACTGATAACAGGAGACTGGCACGGCAGACTGCAAGAGATGTATGAAGAGGCAGCTAGGCATAACCCTGATGTGATTGTTGGCTTGGGAGATACAGGACTGTGGCCTGATCCAGCCAAAGCAGACAAAGCATCAATAAGACACGGCTTATTTACCAAACAATACATGCCATACCTTACAGGAGAAGCAAAGATTCCAATTCTAACCTATACAATAAAAGGAAACCATGAGCCTCCCAAATTCTTGGGAGAAGAAAGAAATGAAATAATCCCTGGACTCATCTATGTACCAAATGGAGAAGTTCTTGAGATCGGAGGGGTAAGGTTTGGAGTTATTGGAGGAGCTTATTCCCCTACTTCTTTTGGTAAATTGGATCTGAAAGGAAGTAGAAGAAGACATTACAACGAATTTGACATGATGCTTCTTAAGGAAGCAGGTTTTCATGTATTGCTATCTCATGACGGACCTTTAACACCAGAACTTCCAATAGGGAGCCAAGAACTAACAGACTTTATCGCGCAAACAAAACCAAATTCTGTATATCATGGACATCATCACAGACGATATGATTCTAATGTAGCAGGAGTCCCTATCATAGGGTTGGACAAGATAGGAGGCAGAGGAGAGAGGATGAAGCTCTATGAGCCTTGATGTATTAAGGCAGATAAAAACAGAATATGAGCGGCTAAGAATACTGCAACAGACTATTCCTGGATTCACCTATTATACAGGAAAAGGCAATCATATAATACTTGGAGAAACACATTCTTTAGGATCAGATCTGGCATTATCAACAACAATTCCAGACTTAGCTTGTGAAGGGGTAGTGGTTGTAAGTGAGGGAGTGCTCAATGGCCAACCTTATGAAGTCAGCTCTGCGCAAGATTTTTCAGGTGTAGACTATAGACTTATGACTGTTTGGCAGAGATATATCATCAAGAGGGTTGTTGAACAAGGGGGAAGATTGGTAGTAGATGACGATTTTGGTATGATAAATGAGGCTAATAAAGCTAAGAAAGCAGGAGACCTTGAGAGCTATATGGCAATCAATATGCAGAGAGACGTTACATTAGCGCAACGCTTCAGAGATCTCGCATCAGACAATAGCGTAATAGGTGTATATGGAAACATGCATGTCCTTTCACCTGCATTTGGAAATGCATTAGGAGAAACTCCTGCAGAGAGATATGTGTTTACAGGATTCCTCACTCGCTGATAAACTTGTTAAGGAATTCTATCATAGTAAGGTGGATCTTATTGCTCAAGTCAGACCTAAATGCAGCAATACCTTCAGGATTAGGTGAAGGAAGATTCTTAAGAGTAAGAGTCCTAAAGTGAACAGTCTTTTTAGCGCCGCGGACCACAACGAACATGACACTGTAATTTTGATCAATTATAACCGAATTAACTTCCCTAAGGGATGCCAATGTCTTTATGAATTGAGGCAAACCTTTTTGATGAAGAATATTAAAATAAAAAATTGTAGATCCTGGAAACAGCTTCTGTACATCACGGATATCTATCTTCAATTCTTCTTTACTAAAAATATCCTGCATGCCTGGCACGATCTTATATGAAATTCTCAGGAAGGCCAAAGCAAAACGATGAAGCCTGAAATCCAGGCTATCCCATGCAGATTCGTTCTTATGAAAACGCTTCATAGTCGATGAGCTGAACTTAGACTGCAGAAGATTCATCAGATATTCCTTAGACTTACTGCTCCAAGGAAAACAGTTGCTAACAACCCTTTTTGCGAGTGAAGACAATTTCTTATCATGAAGCAGCTCTTCGATCGATCTTCCAACAATTGCTTCAGAGCCTGTCCTGTACAATCCGACCTGACGAAAGTATGCCTTAAGAGCCTTAACATCATTAGCCACTCCTTTTCTTCTCTTACTACTCATCTCCTCCAGCATCTTTGCTGCATGAACACCAAATCTGCAGAGCTTCTCGTACCTTTCCATATCATCAGTAATAGTAAGATGAATATCTGCTTTTTCTCCATCATAAAACTCCATCCTTCCATTTACCTGAAAAGCAAACAAGCCCTTATTGAACATTGCTTGCTCCCACATTATTTTCTTAACACCCGGCAAAGGATGGCCAGCAGAAAATTTATTCAATCCAATCCTGAATTTATCTCCCTTGACCCAACTTATCTGACTCTCTGGAATAAAGGATCCGATGTCATAATCAGCGGTTTTGGGCCCCATCCCTCTTGCAGTAGACCCGACAGCCTTTACCAAGGCATCCCTAAAGCCTGAGGAGACCAAAAAATGCCTGACAGAAGCAGCAACAGTATTAGCATCAAATTCCTTAAACGGGTCATAAATGTCATGCAGGTGCTTCAGAGCATCTTCAATCTCAGGAAGCAGATGCTTTTCAAACCCCAAAAGCCTTTGCTCCTCGTAAAGAGCATGCTTTAAATCTGCCAAGGTATCATCACTAAGGTAAAAATCTTCTTTCTCAACAAGATTACGCTGAAGAAGAAGAATTCTCTTAAGCTTTTCAAAACGATCAGACTTAAGAATTTCAAGCAGTTCCTTAGCCCTTGCCCTTTGAGGAATCTTTTCCAATAATTTCTCAAAAGTAAACATAACCTCATGGAGCTTACTTCCTTCATCTAAAATTTTTGATCTTGCAAGATTCCTGAACCTTTTTGCAATTCTTTCAATAATCTTCTTTTCATAAAACTTCTGAGACTTCATCACATGATACTCTCTCAAAAGATCCAGAAAGAACTTAAGCTTGTCTTTGTAGACCTTTTCAAGCGAACGTATCTTCTTTATTTCCTTATGAACCGGCCTTGAGCTTAATGATGCAGATTTAGACAAAAACTCTTCGAACATGATCTTACCATTAGATCAGGGATATTTAATTGTTTCCTTTGACAGATTATTGGACTATCTTTTTCTTCTGATAGTCTTCTCGAGCTTTGCTATGTCGATGATAGTCTTGACAACAGTATCTGGATTTAAGCTCATGCTCTGGATGCCTTCTTTTACCAAGAACTCAGCAAACTCAGGATAATCACTAGGAGCCTGGCCGCAGATCCCTATGTACTTGTGCTTCTTGTTGCAGACCTGGATCACATGAGTTATCAATGACTTAACTGCAGCATTTCTTTCATCATATATGTCAGCGACAAGCTCAGAATCGCGGTCTAATCCGAGAGTTAATTGAGTGAGATCATTCGATCCTATAGACATGCCGTCAAAGACTTTTAGGAACTCTTCTGCCAATATGACATTGCTTGGGATCTCGCACATAGCGTATATCTTCAATCCATTAAGCCCCCTCTTAAGGCCTTCTGATGCCATAACCTTCAAAACTTTCCTGCCTTCATCAACAGTCCTGCAGAAAGGTATCATGATGACAACATTAGTAAGCCCCATCTCATTGCGGACTTTTTTGAAAGCCCTGCATTCAAGCCTGAATGCATCAGTGTATCCTGGCTTATAATATCTTGAAGCTCCTCTCCAACCTATCATAGGATTATCTTCAGAAGGCTCATACAATTTTCCTCCGATCAAGTTGGCATACTCATTAGACTTAAAATCAGAGCATCTTACTATAACTTTCTTAGGATAGAAAGCAGAAGCGATCATAGCTATGCCTTCAGCAAGCCTGCTTACAAAGAAATCAGTCTTATCCTTATAGCCATAAGTAAGCTCTTCGATCTGCTTCTTCACATCCTTGTCCTTAAGCTTAGAATAATTAATCAAAGCCTTTGGATGGATCTTGATGAAAGAGTTGATGATAAACTCCTCTCTTGCAAGCCCGACACCTTCAGTAGGAAGGAAGGAAAGCTCAAAAGCCTGGTCAGGATTTCCTACGTTCATCATTATCCTTGTACGTGTTTTAGGGATGGTCTTCAAGTTGATCTTGTTGATCTTAAAAGGAAGATTTCCCTGATAAACATAACCAACATCCCCTTCAGCAGCGCTTACAGTTATCCTTTGGCCGTGCTTGACCTTTTCAGTGGCATCAAGGCAGCCGACAACACAAGGGATCCCCAATTCTCGGGAAATGATGGCTGCATGGCATGTCCTTCCTCCACGGTTTGTGACGATCGCGCTGGCGATCTTCATTATAGGCTCCCAGTCAGGATCAGTCATATCAGTAACTAAAACATCACCTTTCCTGAAATTATGGATATCCTTCACTTCCTTGATTATGTTAGCCCTTCCAGAGCCGATCTTTGAGCCTACACTTTTTCCTTCGACAAGAACTTTTCCTCTTTTCTTCAGCTCATATTCCTCGATAGAGTTCACATCCCTCTGGGACACCACAGTCTCAGGACGCGCCTGCACAATAAAAAGCTCTTTGGTTTTTCCATCCTTAGCCCACTCCATATCCATAGGAGTATACTTTTTCCTTTTCATTGTATAATGGTCCTCGATTATGACAGCCCACTTAGCCAAAGTAAGAACTTCATCATCAGAAAGCACAAACTTTCTCCTGTCCTCATCAGTAACATCAACATTCTTGGTAGGCATCTTAGGAGAATCAGTATAGATCATCTTGATCTTCTTCTCACCAACTTTCTTTGATATTATCGGCCTGAAGCCTTTTTTTAATGTTGGTTTGTGAACATAATACTCATCGGGATTGACAGCGCCCTGCACAACATTCTCTCCAAGGCCATAAGCTCCTGTGATAAAAACAGCATCCTTGAAACCGGATTCAGTATCGATACTGAACATCACACCAGAGCATGATAAATCAGAGCGCACCATCTTCTGAACTCCGATAGAAAGATAGACAGAGAAATGGTCAAATCCTTTGTCAACACGATAAGAGATAGCCCTGTTGGTGAACAAAGAAGCAAAGCACTTCTTGCAGGCATCAAGCAATGCATATTCTCCCCTTATGTTAAGATAGGTTTCCTGCTGGCCTGCGAAGCTTGCATCAGGCAGATCTTCAGCAGTTGCAGATGACCTTACAGCAACATCAGTATTATGGCCGTATTCCTTGCAAAGACGCTTGTAGGCAGCGCTTATTGCTGTTTTGAGTTCATCAGGAAACTCAGCATTCAGGATTATAGAACGGACTTTCTCTCCTCTTCTTTGAAGGTCCTTTATGTTCTTAGTGTTCAGGCCTTTCAAAGCTTTCTTCATGTCATCTTCAATACCGCTTTCTTTCAGAAGAGTCCTGTAAGCATAGGCAGTTATAGCGAAGCCATTAGGGATCTTAACCTTCTTCTTTGTAAGGTTTCTGTACATCTCTCCAAGAGAGGCGTTCTTGCCTCCCACAAACGGGACATCAGATATAGAAAGCTCATTGAACCATAGTATAAACTTGCCTGATTTAGGATCTGCCATGAAAGTACACCTCTTTTTAGAATATTCAACAAGAGGAATATAAAAACTTGTTGGTCAAATCATTTCTTTCTGAACAAAGCCCTGAACATCTTTATTAATCCTTTTCTCTTCAGCAAGCCTTCAACCATTAGGATCAGGAAGAAGGCTACAGCTGAATATACCGCTAATAGGATAATATCATGCGAGAGATGGCTGAAAGGAGCGTCAAACTGTATGACTTTCTTAAGAAGGTTCTCAGCTATCAGGAACGGATTATAGTTGACGATATTCTGGAATGCCCTCGGCATAACTTCAATAGGAAGTATTATGTTCGATAAAAGCAGGAACAGGCTTCCTATGGCGATGCTCATAAGGGTTATGGTCTGCTCAGCCTGGAAAAAGTAGGCTATCAGCATGCCCAGAAGTACAAAGAATGTCAAGCTGATGAAGAAAATCACAGCAAGCTGAGGGATGTTGCCTGTAATCTGGGAAGTGAAAAAGAACGCCGATATTCCCAGGATGATGATAGTCTGAAGTATCAACAAAGTCATGATCGTGATGTATTGGGATATCACAAATGAGATATCCTTTGTAGGCGCCATATAATTGATAAGATATGACTTGGATTTCCTTTCCATCATCACCATAGTACTTGACAATAAGATCGAGACAAACATGACTATAAGCATCACTATGCCTGCATATACAAGGTTAAGATGAGACCTATTGACGACAACAGGCCTGATAGTCGTCGTGAAGGGATTGACGATGCTTTCAGCAGAAGTGATATCAATGCCGCTGAGAGCACTGCTCATCTTATCAAATGATGAAGAAAGGTCATTGACGTTGGCAGAAGCGTTCTCAAGAAGTATCTTGGAAGCATCTTTCTCGCGATTTATCATGTTAAGGATATCAACTATATGATTAAATTTTCCTTCCATGTCATCAACAAGAGTGTTCATCGAAGCAAATTCGGAAGCGGTGTCAACCTTTGTTGAGTTCATCTTGTTCTCGATAGCATCGATATCGTCATCAAGGCTCTCGATTATATCCGAAAGTTTGCTATCAAGGGAGGACTGTTCCGAATCAACCATGTCCTGCGCATCACCGATGTCATCTGAGATGCTCCTCAAGCTGTTCACTTTTCCTTTCATGAAATTTATGAGGGAGTCGATCTTCTCCTGCACTGCTCCAGTTGAATCAGAAACATCTGAGATCTTGAAATCGCTAAGATCGATAGTCTTTGTTATCGCCCTGTCGATCTCGCTGTTATGGTATGAAAGATCTTTGATGTTGCCCTTCAGGCTTTCTATAACGAGTTTCTTGGATTCAAGCTCTGAATTTGTATTTTGTATACGGTCAAGAAGATTTGTAGTCAGGTTGATGCTGATCTCATCAGAAGCAGGAGCAAGCTTGGCTGAGATGATATCCACAACCTGGGATACAAGATTAACCTTAGAAGGATCTACATGAAATACGATCTCATTGGATTTTCCTTCACCTATCTCAAGGTCAGGAGGAAATACCATGCATAAGCTTATGATCCCTTCCTTTACCTGATCTATGCAGAACTGTTCTGTGTTAACCCTGACAAGCTTGAAAGACTGCTCGTTAAGGTTTTCTATAAGAGTGTCAGCAAGAGGGGTATACTGCTCAGCATATATGCCTATGTTGATATTATACACAGCAGTATTGTTGAAAGCAAAAGCAAGAAGCAGTATTATCACGATAGGAGCCAAAAGAAGGGTGAAAATCGCGGTCTTTGTACGGAAAGCAAGCTTGAAGTTCTTTATCGATAAGTTAAGTATGTCTTTCATTGTCAACCTCTCTTTTTGTCAAGCCTAATCTGTGCAGATATCCTCAAATATCTCAGCAAGAGTAGGCCTGGAAATATTGATGTCAATAAGCTCCTGGTTGCAGTCCTTGATTATGCTCAAAAGCTTGGCAAGGAGGGATTCAGGATCCTCTGATTTTATATACAATTTCTTGTTATCAACATACATATCAGTGAGCTTCAGCTTAGTATCCTTGAGCTTCTTCATGATGTTATCATACTTTTTCGGCTTAGCTTCAACTTCAATAAGCTTGTGCTTAGCATATATCTTCTTGAGATCATCAGGAGTTGAGACCATAGTCATCTTGCCGTTATACATTATCCCAACCCGGTCGCATAAGTTCTCGATATCTTCCAACAGGTGGGAAGCGATTATAACAGTCTTGCCCTGCTCATTGATATGGCGTATGAAATGGATTATGAGCTTTCTTGAATAAGGATCCAAGTCAGCAGTAGGCTCATCTAACACATATACCTCTGGCTTGTGGACCGTAGCTGTGAGAAGCCCTAACCTTCTCCTCATGCCGCCTGAAAGCT
Organism: uncultured Methanosarcinales archaeon; assembly: GCA_964526585.1. Lineage (GTDB taxonomy): Archaea > Nanobdellota > Nanobdellia > Woesearchaeales > CAZGIN01 > CAZGIN01. Next base: position 6,286 of record CAZGIN010000003.1, on the reverse strand, counting down.
TGACAGCCAAGGATTCTCTAGCATCAAATAAGTTTACAAGCTTGAGAAGACGCTCAGCATTCTGTTTCCTCTCTTCTTTAGACAGGCCGTACAAAGCCCCGAAGTGCTCGATATTCTCCTGCACGCTAAGCTTAAGGTAAAAGCTGGGCTCCTGGGCGGCAAATCCGAACAACAGCTTTGCATCCCTGGAAGTTGAATGCACATTCTTAAAAGTATCACGCTGCTCAAACATTACGCTTCCATTATCTGGGAGGATAAAACCGACTAAAGTCTTAAGAAGAGTTGTCTTTCCGGATCCGGATTCCCCGACGATACCAAAGATCTCTCCTTTCCTTATGTCGAGGTTGATATCATTAAGCACAGTCTTGCCTTTGAACTTTTTTGAAAGGCTTGCAATCTTAAGGATAGGAAGCTCTTTTGTAAGCTCAGGATTAAGCACATGGCGCTTCTCATAAGGATCCTTGAGCTCGTCAGCCTCATCTTTCTTGTTCTTGTTAACTATCTTAGGCTGGAACTCATCAGCATTCTCACTAGAATCAAACAGCTTTTTTATCTCGTATTTCGAAAGACTTTCCGAACCTTCAGCCATATCCAAACCAATAGATAACTTATTTTTAAACCCTTTGATTTTGATGCATGCTTCTTTTCCGTAGAATTTATATAAAAGAAGGGTTAGGATTATTCAATAAAAGGTGAGAGGATGGAAATAGACTCAATGATGAAGGAAACAAGGGTATTCATGCCTTCTAAGGAATTCAGCTCAAAAGCGCACATCAAATCGCTTGAAGAATATAATAACCTGTATAAGGAGTCAATAGAGGATCCTGAAGAGTTCTGGGCAAAACAGGCAGAGATAATAGAATGGTCAAAGAGATGGGAGAAAGTCCATTCCAATCACGAGGATTTCCATGAATGGTTCTTAGGCGGAAAGCTGAATGCGTGCTACAACTGCCTTGACAGGCATCTTGAGAAAAGAGGGGACAAGACAGCCTTGATAGTAGAATATTATGACGGAACTGTGAAGAAGTATACATACAAAGAGCTGCATTCAGAAGTGTGCAAGTTTGCGAATGTACTTAAGAAGAACGGCATAAAAAAGGGAGACAGGATAGCGGTATACCTTCAGATGGTGCCTGAACTGGCCATATCAATGCTGGCATGCGCAAGAATAGGCGCAATACATTCAGTAGTGTTCGGAGGATTCTCTCCAGAATCATTAAAAGACAGGATACAAGACGCAGAAGCAAAGATATTGGTGACAATGGAAGAGGCATTCATAAGAGGAAAGCCTATCCCTGTAAAAGCAGAAGTCGACAAGATAATAGGAGAATGTCCAAGCATAGAAAAAGTCATAGTAGTCAAAAGAAATGAAGGAAAAATCCAGATGCAGGAAGGAAGAGACATCTGGTGGCATGAAGAGATCGGGAATGCATCAGAAGAATGCCCCTGTGAAGAGATGAGCTCAGAAGAGATACTGTTCATATTATATACATCAGGAACAACAGGAAAACCAAAAGGAGTAGTGCACACAACAGGAGGATACATGGTGTATGTTACATTGACAACAAAATTAGTATTCGATCTCCATGAAGATGATGTTTACTGGTGCACAGCAGACTGCGGATGGATAACAGGGCACAGCTACATAGTATATGGGCCGTTATCTAACGGAGCAACAACAATCATGCTTGAAGGCAATGCTCTTTATCCAGATCCTGCAAGGAGCTGGGACATGGTGGAAAAGCACAAGATAACCATATATTACACTGCTCCAACCCTGATCAGATCCTTGATGAGAGAAGGAGATGAATGGACAAAGAAACATGACATCTCTACATTAAGGCTTTTGGGAAGCGTCGGAGAGCCGATAAATCCAGAAGCATGGATGTGGTATTACACAAAGATAGGAAAAGAAAAATGTCCAGTAGTAGATACATGGTGGCAGACCGAGACAGGAGGGATAATGATCACTCCGCTTCCTGGAGCAACTCCATTAAAGCCAGGATCAGCAACATACCCTTTCTTCGGAATAGCGCCTGAAGTGCTCAAAGAAGACGGAAGCGAAGCGCAGCCTGGAGAAGGAGGAAACTTAGTCATAACAAAGCCATGGCCGAGCATGATAAGGACAGTATGGAAAAATCCAGACAGATACGAAAAAACTTATTTCGGAAAATACAAAGGAAAATATCTTACAGGAGACGGGGCAAGAAAAGACGATGAAGAATATTTTTGGGTGCTGGGTAGGATAGATGATGTCGTGAAAGTATCGGGCCACAGGATAGGGACAGCAGAAGTCGAGTCAGCATTAGTCAGCCATCCAGATGTTGCAGAGGCAGCAGTAGCTCCATTCCCTCATGACATAAAAGGCCAGGCGATATACGCTTTTGTCACATTAAAAGAGAACGTAAAAGGGTCAGCTGAGCTTGTTGAAGCCCTTAGGAAGCATGTTGCGCACAAGATGGGGCCTATAGCAAAGCCTGACAAGATACAATTTACAGAACAACTGCCAAAGACAAGAAGCGGAAAGATAATGAGAAGGATCCTAAAAGCCATAGCATCAGGAGAAGAAGATGTCGGGAACATAACGACCTTAGCAAATCCTGAGGCTGTAGAAGAGATAAGGAAAAACAGGCTCTGACGCACTTACCTTTTTATACTATCAGTTCTATCCAGACATATGAACATACTTTTAGTATATCCAAAATATCCGGATACGTTCTGGAGCTTCAAAGACAGCCTTAAGTTCATATCCAAGAAAGCTGCATTCCCTCCTCTGGGATTATTGACAGTAGGAGCCATGCTTCCCAAAGAATGGAACAAAAAGCTTGTAGATATCAATGTAAATGACCTTTTAGTCGAAGACATACTGTGGGCAGACATGGTGTTCATAAGCGCAATGATAGTGCAGAAGAAGAACGCCCAGGAGATCATCGATAAGTGCAACAAATACGGAAGGAAAGTTGTGGCAGGAGGGCCTTATTTCACTGTAGATCCGGAAAAGTTTACAGGAGTGGACCATTTTGTCCTGAACGAGGCTGAAGTAACGCTTCCACAATTCCTTGCAGACCTTGAGAAGAACTCTCTTAAGAAAGTATATACCTCAAAAGAAAGGCCTGACATAACAAAAACGCCTGCTCCATTATGGAGCCTGATAAACCTAAAGGATTATGCTAGCATGGCTATACAATACTCAAGAGGGTGCCCTTTCAACTGCGAATTCTGCGACATAATAATAATGAACGGAAGGATACCTAGGGTGAAAACTCCTGAACAGATGATAAATGAATTCCAGTCACTATACGATGCCGGCTGGAGAGACTCCCTTTTTATCGTAGATGACAATTTTATCGGAAACAAGATGCATGCCAAGAAGATGCTCGCGGAGCTTATCAAATGGCAGAAATCCCATAATTACCCTTTCAAGCTTTTCACCGAAGCGAGCACAAACCTTGCAGACGATGAAGAGCTGATGAGGCTGATGAGCGCAGCCAACTTCGGAAAAGTGTTCTTAGGGATCGAAACTCCAAATGTTGAAGGCCTGAAAGAATGCGGAAAATACCAGAACGTGGAGAGAGACCTTGCAGAGACAGTGAAGATAATACAGCGCAACGGGATGGAAGTCATGGGAGGATTCATACTCGGATTTGATTCGGACACAGAATCGATATTTGAAGCTCAGATAAGGTTCATACAGAAAGTAGGGATAGTGAATGCGATGGTAGGACTGCTGAATGCAGTGCCTCAGACAAGGCTGTGGCACAGGCTCAAAGCAGAAGGAAGGATATTAGGGGAAGCGACAGGAGAAAATACAGACGGAACGCTTAATTTTGTGCCGAAGATAGACAAAAAAATACTGCTTGAAGGATACAAGAAGATACTGAGCACGCTTTATTCTCATGACATGTATTACAAGAGGATAAACATATTTCTCAAAAACTACAATCCTCGGGAAAAAGCGAGGATATCCTTGAACAGGCTAAACGCGTTCCTGAAGAGCATGTGGAAGATAGGAGTATGCTCAGGCGCAAGGAAGCATTACTGGAAGCTTATGATCAAAACGCTCATATTCAAGAGAAAAGCATTTGCCAAAGCGGTCGAGCTGGCGATATACGGAGTGCACTTCAGGAACATAGCCAAGAAAATATCAGCATAAGCATTTCTTAACGGGTTTTTATAGAAACCTATTTATATCCTGGTTGCAGGGAAACGCTAAAGAGGTGCAAATATCGACACATTATTATTTATCGCCCTTGCATTAGGGGTCTCATTTGTATTATCAGAAATATCTTTCAAGCTGAAGTATCCTCGATTGATAGGACAGATAATCGCAGGCATAATATTGGGGCTTCCGTTCATATCGTCGAACGTCTCATCAGGAGCTATCGCTGCAACATCGACTCTTGCTGATTTTGGAATAATATTCCTACTTTTGCTTACAGGCATGCAGCTGGACATAGAGAAATTCAAAAAAGCTGAAGTGAGCTCTGTAATGATTGCGGTGTTCTGCACTTTTGTGCCTTTCTTACTGGGATTTGCAGCATCAAAACTATTAGGATTTTCCACCCTGGTGGCAGGAGTAGTGGGAGCATGCCTAAGCCTTACTGCAGAAGGCGCCAACTTGGATATCCTGATGGAGCTTGGAGCCCTAAATACCAAGATAGGGGTAGTGATCATGGGAGCAGGGATACTAGACGACCTTTTTGGGACACTATTCCTGTCATTTGCTCTGCTGCTGGCGCACGCAACTGGGCTGATATTATTTCCTTTGAACCTGCTGCTGTTCATAGTTATAGCGTTCCTGACATTCAAATTGTTCCCTTATATGCTAGCTATCGTGCACAGAGACAAATCTTTGGTGTCATCTTTCTCAGCGATACTCGTGTTCTGCATAATAATAGCCAGCATATCTGTAAGACTAGGGCTGAGCGCAGTATTAGGGGCATTATTCGCAGGAATGATCATAAAATTAGCAGACCATGACAAGCATGAGTTCAGGCAGATAGTCAATGATCTGAAAGTTCTTGCGTTCAGCTTTGTAGTACCTTTCTTCTTCATAAGGATAGGGATGTTCCTGCAGCCGCAGCATTTTATCGAAAACTGGGCCTTGATATTGATCGTGACTTTCGTAGCGACATTCGGCAAGATCGCAGGAGCAATAATAGCGACGCCTTTCACCAACCTAAGGCTTGCCCAATCACATCTGATAGGGTGGGGGATGAACTCAAGAGGAGCTATAGAGCTTGTAATAGCAGAGATAGCGAGAGCGAACGACCTTATACCGATAAGCGTGTATGTAGCGATAGTGTCAATGGCAGTATTAACAACATTGGTATTCCCATTTGTGCTGCGTTACTCAATAAGGCATGATAGGAGCATACTAAGATAAACTATAAATAGTACAGGTAAATGGACATATCTGATAATTGACAAGGTGATCAAATGATATACATCGGAGCAGACCACGGCGGATTTGAGCTGAAAGAAGAACTCAAGAAATATATGGATAAGCTAAAGATAAGATATGAAGACTTGGGAACTAATTCTGAAGAATCAGTTGATTATCCGGATTATGCATCGAGGGTAGCATCAAAAGTAGCAAAGGCAAACAGTGATGATGTAAGGGGCGTATTAGTGTGCGGAACAGGATTGGGGATGTGCATTGCAGCAAACAAAGTAAATGGGATAAGAGCAACTCTGCTATATTCCGAAGACGCTGCTAGGCTTGCAAGAGAGCACAACAACTCAAATATAGCCTGCTTTGGCGGAAGGATGCAGAAAACTGAAGATGTTAAGAAGATGTTCAAGATATGGTATGACACAAAATTTTCTGGTGATGAGCGCCATAAAAGAAGACTGGCGGAAGCGGAGGCATTATGATGCCGAACATAAAGATAAGCGCATCGGTATTAGCAGCTGATTTTGGAAACCTGAACGCTGATCTTGAGAAAGTAAGCAATGCAGACTTGATACATTATGATGTCATGGACGGGCATTTTGTGCTGAACATCTCAATCGGTCCAGGAGTCCTGAAATGTATGAAGACAGATGTTCCTATCATCGCGCACCTCATGATAGACAATCCTGAGAAATTTATCAAATCATTTGTTGAAGCAGGAGCAAAAGGGATAATAGTCCATGCAGAAGTATGTTCAGATATCCTTGGTGTTCTGAAAGAGATAAAAAAATTAGGAGTGCTGTCAGGAATTGCGATCAATCCTGAGACAGAACTTATGAAGATAACACATGTACTTGACGAGGCAGATGAAGTCCTGATAATGAGCGTCAA
>CAZGIN010000002.1:21094-25603 GCA_964526585.1 uncultured Methanosarcinales archaeon | reverse complement strand
CTTTCTAGTCCTGCCATAAGGCTCTCTTGTGATGTATCCCAAGGTCTCAAGCTCAGAAAGATGGTCATATGCCTTATTAGTACGGACCCTGATCACATCAGACTGGATGCACGGAGACTTGAAAGCTATGACAGCTAAGGTCTCGAGAACTGATTTTGACAGCTCAGTTTCAACAACAACATTCTGGACAACAGGGATGAACGCTTCCTTAACATTGATACGGTAAGCATCTTCTTCCTCTATAACCTGCAAAGCAGTAGTCCTGACATCGTAATCCTCTTTAAGAGAAGTGAAAGCTTTCCTGACATCATTGACCTTGACATTGAGCAAAGCAGCGATCTCTGAAGAAGTCACTCTCCTTGCAGAAGCGAACAGCAACGCTTCCATCTGAAGCTTCAATGTTTCAGGGCTGGGAGGCTCAAAATTTACAGGAACAGGCTTAGATTTTACCTTAATAGGCTTTGTAAGATCAATCCCGAGAGTCTCAGGATTAGATAAGGAGTTATCACCAGAATCTTTTTTCTTAGCCATGAAAATAAGCCGTTCAAGGAAGCTTATAAAGATTTCCCTCAAGAACTATCTCATTAGCAGCAGCCATCTTATCCAGAACCTGTTTCAACAGGTCATCCTTAAGCTCAGTAAGGTTTCCCAGCTGCTCAAAAGTCTTAGGAGATTCTTTCAGAGATATCCTGATACAAGAATAGATCATCCTAAGCGCCTGAGTATTGAGGATCATGTTGTTAGCCTTGAGATTCTTCAAGTCCATGTCAATCTTATGTATCCTTGCCTGAAGATCATTGATCCAGCCTGAAAGCTCAGGAGCTTTGATCAACAGGGAAGCAGGCTCAATGATCTCTACACTGCTTGGAAGAGAGTCGAAACAAAATCCAACAAGCTCAGAAGTGTTCTTGAACCACATCTCAAGCTCAGCAAAAACGCTGAACATCTTGCCGGCAGGCTCTGCAGGCTCGAGTTTCTTGTTAACAATAGAGAATTTCTCGTCATTGCCAAGCTTCTCGATATACATATGAAGAGCTTTTTCTATATGCTCTTTAGGAGCCCCAAGCATCTCAATAATCACTCTAGCCAAAACCTGGCCTCTTTCCAAACGGTCCTGCTTATCCATAAGATTTTGGATTATGCTGTTGTTTAAATAGGTTATGATTTGAGGAAGATAAGAAATATGCTCAGGATAACCAAAGCCAGCACTAGAAAAGCAGGTGCAAGGCTTTCAGACTTTAATGATCTTGATTCATAGACAACATCAGCAGTGAAAAGATTTGGCTCAATAGAAGAGTTAAGTGCGACAGGGCAGTCCTGCTTTGGAGGCAAAAGAGAAGCTGATGACTCTGCTTTGATTGGAAGCAAGAAGACTTCTTTTGAGAAACTTCTAACAGTAGATTGGTCGTCAACCCTGAACTTAGCCATGATCTTATATTCTCCTGAAGAAGCGTTTGACCTTAAACTTATAGGAACAGATTTTGATGAAGCTGGCCCTATCGAAAACAATCCATCTGTTACGTAAGAGAATTTCCGGTTATTGCGGAAAAGATACGATTCAAAAGAGATATTATGGGAGATGCCGTCATTGTTCTCTACATATAAATTGAAGCTCATATCATCAGGAAGGATGTATGAAGAGTTTATAGCGAAAACAAACTTAGGCTTTCTCTCTATGGGAGGCTCTTTTTCTATAAACTTCTCTACAGTTATGGTCTTGCAGAGCTTGCTCTTGCCTTCGATATGGATCGGCTGGGAGACTGAAAGATTGAGGCCTTTGATAACTAAAGTATAAGTGCCGCTGCTGTAACGATTATCACAATTAGACTTGAGCTGGATAGGGACCACAGTATCATACTCAGTAAATTTGGAGTTTAGGTGTATAGTCGTCTCTTCAGAAACTTTGTATTTGCCCTGCACCCAAGCCTTGACGCTATATTTTCTTGTATCTCCGCGATATGCCAAGATCGAAACCCTTAATATATCACCAAAAGAAAGATCCTTGCCATAAACCTTCTCTATCAGTATGGATGAATTCGGATCTTGGGAAGAAGAATCGTTGTTGAGGAAAAAGATGACTTTTTCGCTTGTCATGTTAAGGAAAGGCGTTATGCAGCCAACATAAGAAAGCCTGTTCTTTATGACAAATACCTTGTCTGACTCATCTATATCAGGAGTGAACTGCTTTGAGTTAGCATTGGAAGTGAACACATGATCTTTTACTATGTTTCCTGCTAAATCTTCAACCCAATAATCTATTATGAAAGGGATCGATTTGTCACTAATACGGTTGTATATCTTTATCTTGTCTCCTGCGATATAGAAATCCCTATCTGAATCAACATAAAGAGAGGTGTTGCAGAAAACTATAGGAAGGGTTGAGTTTTCAGGAAGAGAGGAGTTGTCTTCAGGATCGGTAAGGTTGATCATCGAATCGTTTATCTGGATCGTTGAATTGATTGCGGAGATGGTGTTGTTTTCTTCTGCATTTACAGAAAATATGAAAGAGCTGAAGCTGAGAAAGATGATGAAGAGAAAGAAAAACCTGGATTCTGCCATCACAATGAGCGAATGAGAATAATTTAATATAGATTAAATAAGAAAAAACGGAAAAACAAACAGAAAAAACGGAAAAATTATTCACCAAGCTCTTTGATGATCTTGTCAACAGCTTCGACAGGATCAGGCTGGCCGGTGATAGCTCTGCCTATAACCATATAATCAGATCCGTTCTCAACTGCAAATTTAGGAGTTGCGATGCGCTTTTGGTCTCCAGCAACACTCCATGCAGGCCTTATTCCAGGAGTTACTGTGATAAAATCAGAGCCGCATGCTTTCTTGATCAAACTAGCTTCGTTAGGAGAGCAAACAACGCCGTCAAGACCTGCCTGCTTGGCAAGCATCGCAAGATGCACAACATGATCGTTCAAAGGCCCGCAGATGCCAAGCTCATTGTTGAGAGTGGATTCAGAAATGCTTGTCAGAACCGTAACTCCGATTATTAACGGCTTCTTCAGATTGTTTTGAGCGCAGTATTCCTTGACGCTCTTGACGCATGCAGACATCATCTCAAGGCCTCCAGAGCAATGGATGTTGAACATCAGAACTCCAAGTGATGCAGCGCTCACTCCAGCCTGAGCGACAGTATTGGGAATATCATGGAACTTTAAGTCAAGGAAAACCTTTCCGCCGCGATTTATGATATAATTAACGATCATAGGGCCTTCCTTTGTGAAAAGCTGCTTTCCGATCTTGAAACCGCCAACCTTTGAAGCTATCTTGTCTATCAAAAACTGAGCTTTCTCAAAACTGTCAACATCTAATGCAACAAGGATGCGGTCTTTTGGCGAGATAGATGGATGGTTTGAAACAGCGCCGTATTCCTTAAGATAAGCTTCCATCAGGATCTTACGGTTATCATCAATGTATACAGTGCCGTCAACAGGCCTGTTGTGAAGATAATCGATTATCTCCCTTACTGATACTACAGACCTTATAGGAACTCCAAATTCCTCCTGAAGCTCCTGAAGAGCGCCCTTATCGGACTTTCCTTTCTCCATCCTGTCAACAGATATTATTATACCCTGAACTTTTGGATTTCCCTGTGCGCGCAGCACATCAAACGATTCTCTTATGGATCTTCCAGAAGTGATCACATCATCAACGATAACAACATTATCATCAGAGACAGGCTTGCCCACAATAACCCCTTTATCGCCATGATCCTTGGCTTCTTTGCGGTCAAAAGCATAACCTGCATTGATGCTGAAAAAGGATTTCAGCGCAATAGAAGTGGACAAAGCAAGAGGAATCCCCTTATATGAAGGGCCGAAGATGATATCGACATTATCAGTAAGCTCTGCCACAGCGCTGGCATAATAATATCCAAGCTTTGAGATCTTATCTCCATCATCAAAACATCCTGTGTTGATGAAATAAGGAGACTTTCTTCCTGATTTCAACGTAAAGTCCCCAAACTTAAGAGCATCAGACCTGATCAAAAACTCAATAAACTCTTCCTTATACCTTTTCATAAAAAATCCCCCCTAAATCAATCCGATCTCATCCTTGCTGAAAGTGCGCTCGCAATGATGGCACCTTAACTTTATGCCGTTAGGATGCTTCACTACATAAAAGACAGTCTTGACAGGCTGATGACGGGTGATGCACGAAGGATTGCCGCAGCGGATTATGTCCACAAACTTTTCAGGAACCTCAATCTCGATCTTCTCGACAACCTCATAATTCTTGATCACAGAAGCTTTCGCATGAGGAGAAAGAAGAGCTATCCTGCTGAGCTGCTCCTTAGTAAGCTTACGGTCAGCTATCTTTATCACACCTTTCTTGCCTATCTTCGAGCTATCAAGATAATTGCCTACAGCGACAAGCTCATTCTTAAGATGAAGTATCTTAAGCACATCAAAAGTTGTGGTAGGATCAAGATGATCTATCACAGTGCCGTTTTCAATAGCGGCAACTTTTCTAGTAATCTCTGAAGTGCTCATGGTT
>CAZGIN010000002.1:0-21084 GCA_964526585.1 uncultured Methanosarcinales archaeon | reverse complement strand
TATCTTTCCAAGCACCAGGGCAAGCAGAGCCTGCCTTACAGGAATCCCGTTTCCAGCCTGCTCAAAATAAGCAGCGTAAGGAGTCTCATCAACCTCAGGATGTATCTCATTCACCCTCGGAAGAGGATGCAATATCTTCATGTTCGGCTTAACGCCGACAAGCATGCTGTTCCTCAATATGTACCTGTTCTTTACCTTCTCATAATCTATCTCAGCAACGAAACGCTCCTTCTGGATACGGGTGCAGTATAATATGTCAACATTCTCTATAACTTCTTCCACATCTTCATGCACAGAATACTTTATCCCTTTCTCATCAAGATGCTCAAGGATATAAGCAGGCATCTGAAGCGAAGCAGGAGCGACAAAGAAAAGCCTGCAATTGAACAATGAAAGAGCGACAGCCAAAGAATGAACTGTCCTTCCGTATTTCAGATCTCCAGCCAAAGCGATATTTAATCCCTCAATCTTACCCTGAGTCTTCATGATAGTATACAGATCAAGCAATGTTTGGGTCGGGTGCTGGTTTGCGCCGTCTCCCCCGTTTATTACAGGAATATTAACAGCCTCAGAAGCAGCCCTGGCAGCGCCCTCAAGGAAATGCCTCATCACGATGACATCGCTGTACTGCTCTGCCATCTTAACAGTATCAGTTACAGTCTCTCCTTTCTTGACAGAAGAAGAGCCAGGCTCTGAAAAGCCGATCACTTTGCCGCCAAGATAAGACATTGCAGACTCAAATGATAACCTTGTCCTTGTCGAAGGCTCAAAGAACAAAGTAGTAAGAACGTGATTTCTCAACAAAGTCGGATTCGGAGAATCCTCAATCTTCTTAGCTGTCTTCAGCACATGCAGGATCTCTTCTTTTGAGAGATCATAGATCGAAATGATGCTCTTGCCCTTAAAGCCCATACCACACCTCCAAAGCAAATAATATCATCATAAAAATCTGGCCTAGAACCCTAGAATCTTTGTTAAATTTGCTAACCATCCTAGAAAATTATGAAAGTGATATCTCTTTATAAGGTTAGTGATTGGACAGAATTTAGTAAGAACCACTATTAAGTACTACACAAAGTTTTTAAGAGTAGTGTAACTTTAAAAACCAAAAGAGGTGCATCATGGGGTTATTAGGAATATTCTCGAAAAAGAAGCAGCCTAGTTCTACGGTTCCTCCACTGCCAGACATAGGAGAAGACCTGCCTGAACTGCCGCCAATAGAAGACACAGAACTTCCGCCATTAGAAGAAGAACCGGAAGAGATGCCTGTTCCAGAGCCCCCAAGAAAAGCGATGCCTGGATATCCTATGAAAGAAATGCAGATACCTAAACCAGCAATGGAAAAGGAAGAGCCTCATCCAGCAGAGATGACGCACCACTTCACACAAGGAGGATCGATATTCCTCAACGTAGATGACTACAAGCACATAATGGATTCTGCTGAAGGAGTAAAGGCAAAGATAAGCGATGCTGAAGATATACTAAGAAAATTGCACCAGCTGAAAGAGCAGAAGAACGAAGAGCTGCGAAAATGGCAGATGACAGTAGCAGACATGCAGAGAAAGCTGGCTTATGTCGATAAAACGCTATTCGAAAAATAACCAGGGGGAAATAACAATGGACCAAAAAGACATTCCCGTATTCATCAAGATTGATGACTATAAAGACGTTGTAGATGTTATCCATCTGATAAGAGAGAAGCTGAAAGAAGCGCATGAGCAGATGGGCAAGATAGATGAGCTTAGAAGGCAGGAAAGCCAAGAGCTGGGAACATGGAGATCAGACCTGGCAGAGATAGAAAGAAACCTAGATGACGCAGACAAGATGCTGTTCCAACCATAAGGTGTTTCGATGGCGAAAAAGATAGAGAAGAAAGAAGAGGACATGTTCGTAGGAATCCAAGATCCTTCAGAGCTTAGGAAGAATATCCTTCTAGGAATGAAAGAAGCAATCCTTTTCCTCAAAAAATATGAAAACCTCAAAGAGATAACAAAAGACAAAGACGAGGCTTTTGTCAAGCTATTAACAATAATGAAGCAGCTCAATGCTGCAGTAGCAAGGCTAAAATCATTCTTCCCAAGAAGCAAGATACATGCACTAGGGATGCCAGCCCCCCCAAAGAAAGCTGACGTTAAGAAAGAGAAGCCAAAGGTAGAGGAAGAAGACCTGCATCATGCAAGCAGAGAGATGCACAAGCTGGAATCTGACCTGAACAAGATCGAAGCCAAACTAGCAGGGCTTTAGATATTTTTTCTTAAGTTTTAGAAAAGTTTATATACTTAGTAAGATTAATCTTACTTAGGTGATGTATATGGAAATCGCTATTACTAAAATGAGCTCAAAAGGACAGATCGTGATACCTTCTGAAATGCGCGATAATATATCTGAAGGAGAAAAACTTGTCATAATAAAGAACGACGGCCAGATAATAATGAAGAAGGCCAGCACAGTAGATAAAAATTTTGAGGAAGATATAGAATTTGCTAAGAGAACAGAAGAAGCTCTGAAAAGGATTGAAGAAGGGAAAGGGATCAGCATAGATTTTGACAATCTAGAAAAAGAGATGAAGAAGTGGTAGAAGCGATATTTGACCCCTATTTCAAGAAGAATTTCCAGAAGATAAAAGACAAATCTTTGAAAGAAAAGATAATAAAACAGATATGCAAGATAAGAGATAATCCCGAAATAGGAAAACCGATGAGGTATACACGTAAAGGAACAAGAGAGTTATATGTACCTCCTTTTAGGCTGTCATACAAGGTTGAGGAAGATAAGATACTTATCTTAGACCTATATCACAAAGATCGCCAATAAATTTCTTAAGATTTATAATATAAAACCTATTTTTACCACTGATGAATCGGAATATGTCTGTGTGGATAGCAGAAGCTGCAAAATATGGGATAGATCTGAGCATATTGCACCAAGACAAAACAAAGATCTACACAGAACTTTCAAGATTGGGGCTCCCAGTTCCAGAAGCTCATGTCATTTCACAAGAACAGCTTGCATCTGATGAGCTGGAACAGATAACTGAAGGAAGAATCTGGTTCTGCAGGCTGATACCGCATGCAATAGGAGAAGAAAGGCATTTCAGATCAAGATTAAGAACTCCTGAAGAGATAAGAGAATTCTGCAGCCAATACGACTTAAGCAGATATACCATACGAATATCAGAAGATGGAAACATAACACATACAGGAGGCATAATAGCAGCAGAAATAAACGGGCAGCCAGATGAATGTGCAATAGAACTGGTAAAAGGAGACGGGCCTGAACTCTTCCATGGAAAAGTAATACCTTATCATGCACGCATCGATGCATTCCTGAGGAAATGGGAATTTGACGGACAAACACCTCCACTTGAGATAAGGATCATGAAGGAAGCAATCCATCTTATAGGAGGAAGAAGGCACCCATACCCAGGATATTATGAGTTTATGGTAAGAGATGAGGAGAAGATTGTCTTTAGAAACTATCAAAATCCGACTACTCCCTACGGGAGACTTTGACATCCAGAACAGTTGAATTTAAAAATGACTTGCTGCTTACTATCTGATTGTGAGGGGATGGCAGAGCGGTCAAATGCGCTGGACTCAAGAGACTTGAGCTAAGATGCTTTGACAACCGAAGCATCCACTTTTGTGAAATCCAGTTCCTTAGTGGATACGGGGGTTCGAAACAACCTTTTTGAGTAAAGGCTGACGAAAGACCCTCTCCCCTCATATCTTCTAATCATCGCAAATATTTTTATACCCAAACGCAATAAGGCATGATAAATGGGAATAACAATACAAGCAGTAGGCGGCTACCAGGAGATCGGCCGCAACATGACAGCAGTTAAGATCGACGATGATGTGATAGTTCTTGACATGGGGCTTCACCTGCCTAATTACATACAATTGACAGAAGATGAAGATATAGTGAAGCTGACAAAAGAAGAGCTGTATGCAGCAGACGCATGCCCAAAAGATCAAGTTATACACGAATGGAAAGATAAAGTAAGGGTGATAATACCGACGCACGCGCATCTCGACCATATAGGGGCTATCCCATACCTGGCAGAAGACTACAAGGCTCCAATATTGTGCACGCCTTACACTACAGCAGTAATAAGGACAATACTAAAAGAAGAGAAGATAAGATTAAGGAATCCGATCAAGACAATAAACGTAAACTCAACATATGAAGTGAATGAGGAGATAAAGGTGGAGTTCATCAACATAACTCACTCAACCCCTCAGGCAGTGATGGTAGCGATACATACAAAATATGGGATCGTATTATACGCTAATGACTTCAAGTTCGACAATACACCAACATTAGGGAAGAAGCCTAACTACAAGGCTCTTGAAAGAGTGGGAGAACAAGGAGTGATATGCGCCATAGTGGAAAGCCTGTATGCAGGAGATGACAGAAAAACTCCTTCAGAAGCAGTTGCGAAAGCAATGCTGAAAGACGTGATGCTTGGAACAAACAGCGAAGGAAACGCGATGATCGTAACAACATTCAGCTCTCATCTTGCAAGGCTGAAAAGCATAGTGGAATTCGGAAAGCAGCTTGGAAGGAAGATAGTATTTCTAGGGAGAAGCTTAGCCAAATACTGCTTAGCAGGAGTTGAAGCAAACATAGTTGAGTTCCCAAATGAGGTTGAGATAGTAAAGTTCGGCCACCAGATAAAGAGAAAAGTAAAGCAGATAGAGAGAGAAGGAAAGGAAAAATATGTAATGGTCGTAACAGGCCACCAGGGAGAGCCAAAAGCTACACTAAGCAAGATGGCAACAGGAATCATACCTTTCAAATTCGATCCATCAGACCAAGTGATATTCTCATGCAACATAATACCTGCAGAAACAAACATAGAATACAGGAGAGAGCTTGAAGCAAAACTGAAAGACCTCGGAGTGAGAGTGTTCAAAGACATACACGTATCAGGACATGCCGCACGAGAGGACTTGAGAGACCTTCTTATGATGGTCAAGCCCAAGATAATAATACCCGCACATGCAGAACCAAAAGCAGTTGGGCAGATGGAAGACCTTGCAAAAGACCTTGGATTTGATCCGGATTCTGTTAGGCTAGTGCGCAATGGGGACAGAGTAAAGATCTAGAACCTTTATAATGCCAAAGCTGTGTAGAAAGCCTATATTGCAGCCAGCTCGCTTTGGCAACCACCCTGAATTACTGACCTAGCCCGACGGGCGCCATTGTCAGCTTAGACATCTAAAGATGAAGAATCTCGCCCTTAAGGCTGCAAACAGACTTTTTCCACACATCCTATAGGCAAAGATATTTAAAGCACTTTTGTTTACATTCATTCAAGAGTCATTACAACACATGAGAGGGGGAATTAGATGAGATTAACACTCGCCGAGCCAAGCCTGCTGAAAGACAGCATTTCGATCATTTCTGAACTAGTCAATGAAGCAAGATTCAAGATCACAAAGAACGGGATAGAATTAGTAGCAATGGATCCTGCAAATGTAGCTATGGTGATATTCAAGCTATTGGCAAGCACATTTACTGAATATAATGTAACATCAGATACAGAGATAGCGATAAACCTGAGCCATCTAAAGATGATACTCAAGAGAGCAAGCTCAAACGACATGCTCACGCTGGATTTTGGAGATTCGGGAAAGCTGAAGATACTGCTATCAGGGAAAACAAAGAGAGAGTTCAGCATACCTATAATAGACCTAGAAGAAAGGGAGCAAAGAGTGCCTGAACTAAGCTTCTCAGCAAAGATAACCATGCCAAGCGGACACTTCAACAGCATAATAGACGATGTAGACATAGTGGCAGAATCAGTAACATTAGAGACGACAGACAACAAGTTCAAGGTTTCAGCAGAAGGAGACCTGTCAAAAGCAAACATCGAGATAATGCCTGATGACACAACAAAGATCATAACTGATTCATCAAAAGACATCAAGGCAAAATATTCTATAGAATATCTTAAGAAGATGATAGGCGGAAGCAAGCTGGCGGATACAACAATAGTGCAGTTCAGCCAGGACTATCCTTTACGCATCGACTATACAAAAGTTGACAGGGTAGCTTTATCCTTTGTACTTGCTCCAAGAGTTGAAAATGATTAATCTCCTAAAAGGTAAGATAAGGGCTACATTGGAAGACATCGCCAAAGAAGGCCAAGAGACAGTAATTCTCGGACAAACCCATAACAGAAGATCTGTGATCTGTTATGCAACAACGATATATAGATTTGCAGCAGCAGGATTTAAGATAGAAGCGCACCCTCGGGAAAGACAGGAAATCGAATATGAAGAAAGAGAATCTGCAGTGATAGGCAAATACAGGTATGCAACGCCAGTAGAGCCGCTATTTACAGGGATAGACGCACAACTGCATCTGAAGGCTGCAAATGGAGACCATATGGAACGCATACTGGCGCCAGTATGCTGCGATGATCCAGCAATAATACTACGAAACTTAGCAATATATCCTGGAACTAATGATCCTACAAGAATAGGCGGAATGATAGCAAACGGCAGAGCAGCTGCAGCAGTGATGGGCGGCAATAGCACAGTAGTCCTTCCTTTAGAACTGACACCTGGAAAAGCATGGGCAGTAAGCGCAGTGCATGTGAAAGAAATAGATTTTGTATGGGCACGCCTAAATGATGCTGTAAAAGGATTAAGGGAACTGTTAGGAAGAGACTATCAAGTTGCAGGAGCTATTAGCGGACTGTACAGGGAGTATCCTCAAGTACCACTTTCACGCGGAATTATGCACACATTTTGGAAAGAGAGGCCTAAGGCAGCTGAATATGCCAGCCTAAGAACATCTGCGTAACGGTATTCTTTTAAATAAATGTTCAACTAGGAGCAGTATGGAGAAATATGACCACACAAAATTCCTTCACTCTGATGAGATAAAGCTCAGTTCGGAGACTCTTGAGTTACTTAAGGAAGCAAGTTCTGTGTACAAGGCTAATTTTGACTGTAAAGTATGGTATGGAAGATGCATCTTTATCAGCTGGTACTGCGGCAGAGGAAGCTGCAAGTTCTGCTTTAGGAGCACGCAAAAGCACAAGATAATGCATCCGGAAGGTTCACGCCGTAGTATGGGAAGCATATTGTTGGAAGCATTGTTTTGCAAAGTGTTCAACTGGAGGATAGAGTTCTTGACAGGAGGATATGACATAATGCCCTTCCCTGAACTGCTGGAGATAATCAAGAATGTGTATAAAGTTTATGGTGAGAAGCTTTGGCTGAATCTTGGAGTGCTTAAAGAAGAAGAGATTGAAGCTGTTCGCCCATATGTTGGAGGGATATGCTCTTCTCTTGAGACACTGACTCCTAAACTTCACGATGAAGTATGCCCAGATAAGCCGATAAAGCCATATGCAGAGATGTTTTCAAAGCTGAAAGGGCTCAAGAAAAGCATATGCGTGATAATAGGATTGGGAGATAAGGAATCGGATATTTCATACTTATTTGATTTTGTCGAGAAATATGATATCGATAGGGTAACGATGTATGCACTGAAGCCAGTTTTTGGAACAGGATTTACTCATGGGCCTACAGTTGAGGAGATGGTAAGGCGGATAGCAAAATTAAGAATAAGGTTTCCAAAACTGGAGATAATAGGAGGCACAAACCTTAGGCGCGCAGAGGATGCTGGATGGCTAGTCAAGGCAGGAGCGAATGCAATAACAAAATTTCCTGCAACAAAACAATTCGGAACTGAGAAAGCGAAGATAGTTGAAAGGTTAGTTAGTGAAGAGAGGGAGTTTATCAGCAACCTGAGCTGTGTTCCTCCTATCGATTGGGAAAAAGAGATCATGGGATTGGATATCGAAGAGAAATATAAGCAGGAGATGCTCGAGAAATTAGACGGATATCTGCATAAGTTCAGAAATCCAAGAGATATAGACCCAAAACTATTAAAAGAGTAGATTCTGACTGTATCTTAGAGGTGGCAGGCATGAAGATCGCATTCTTCAAGGTAGAGGACTGGGAGAAGAAAGAGATAAAGAAAAGACTAGGGAAGCACAAGCTAGTATTCTTTGACGAGCACTTGAACAATAAACATCTGCCAAAACTGAAAGATGTTGATGTGCTGGGAGTATTCGTGTGGAGCAAAATCACGAAAAATGTGCTAGATGCAATGCCAAAACTGAAATTGATCGCCACCAGATCAACAGGGTTCGACCATATAGACCTGGAAGAATGCAAAAAAAGAAAGATAACAGTATGCAATGTCCCGACATACGGGGAGAATACAGTAGCAGAGCATACATTCGCACTGATACTTGCGCTAAGCAGGAAGATCTTCCAGGCGATACAGAGAACGCATGAACAGGAAAGCTTTGAGACAGATGAAAAATTAAGAGGATTCGATCTCAAAGGAAAGACAATCGGCATAGTGGGATTAGGAAACATAGGAAAGCATGTAGCAAGGATAGCAGCAGGCTTCGAGATGGACATAATAGCGTTTGACCTGAACAAAGACATGAAGTTTGCGAAGCCGATAGGGCTGAAATATGTTGATATGGACCAATTATTAGCTAAGTCTGATATAATAACTCTTCACGTTCCAGATAACAGATATACACATCACATGATAAACGACAATGCAATAGCAAAGATGAAGAAAGGAGTGCACATAGTGAACACATCAAGAGGAGGAGTTATCGATACAGATGCGCTTGTTCATGGGCTTAAGACAGGAAAGGTAGCAGGAGCAGGGCTTGATGTGCTTGAAGAAGAGGTAGAGCTGAAGGAAGAAGTAAGCCTGCTGCATAAAGAGTTCAAAGATAAAGCTCATCTGAATAAGATACTTGAAGAGCATATGCTGATGAAGATGGACAATGTTGTCGTCACTCCGCACAATGCATTCAACTCGAATGAAGCTCTGCAAAGGATAATGGATACGACGATCGAGAACATAATCAAATTTAATGCTAAAAGGGTTATCAACAGGGTAGTCTAGGATGATAAGCAAAGAAGAAAGGAAGAAGTATGTGCTGCTCAGGAAAACAGACCGAGAGATCCTAAAACTGGCGCATGAGATCGAGAAAAGAAAGACTTCTGCACATGAGAATATGATCCTTAGGCTGATAAGAACCCAGCTGGAAAGAGACTGGAGAAAACCGCTGCTCCAGATGCTTAAAGAGATGAAGAAGAATTCCAAGCTGAAGAAAGCTGAAAGAGAACAAAAACTAAAAGAGTTTATCGATAAGCACTTCTGGAGACCTGACTAGATCAGTCGACCTTGGCAAGCAAGCCAGTCAATCTTGCTCTCTCAAAAGCCCATCTTACCAACAATATCATGACTATAAGGAATATGATGTCCAATAAGAAGGCAAGCCATAACTGGGAGTATACTATCGTATGCTGGAACAAGATGTTTCTCAAGTTCTCAAATATGTAAGTTGTCGGGAGAGCTTTTGCTATAGGCAGGGCCCATGCAGGAAGAGAGCTGAGAGGATACATGACGCAGCTGAAAGGCTGTATAACCCAAACAGAACTCCATGCCAATACCTGGATGCGCTGGCCGAACAACAATATCATCGACGTAACAAACAACCCCATGGCCCAGCCAAACAAGCTAAGAAGGAATATAGCGATCGCTATGAAATGGAAAGGCAGCACAGTTATCTGGAACGAATATAAGATAAATGCAAGTATCAGCAGGACTCCAAAAGTCATCAATGCCCTCACAAATCCTAAAAGTATTACAGCAATCAGATGCTCTGACAGCCTTACAGGAGAAGAGAAGAGATGATACAAGCTCCTGCTCCAAAAATCCTCCAATACATAAACAGCAATATCCTGGGAAGCGCGCCAGACAAAGACCCACAATATGATGCCCCCAAGAAGCATGCTGATTATGTTAAAGCTTGAAAGGTCCTCTATGTAAGCGCTCGCAAATCCCCATACAACTACATCTATCAAAGGCCAATAAAATATATCAAAAAGCCTGTCAATCCTGTTGATGCTGATGAAGAAAAACTTCAACAACAATGCAGTTATCCTGTGAAATCTCATCTTATTTCTCCCTAGCGATCTTTATGAAAATATTATCCAAAGTAGGCCGATGGATATGAAGGTCATCGACCCTAAAGCCTGCAGCAAATATCCTGTTAAGTATCTTGTACACTTTCTTCTTCTCTCCATGCAATGGAATATAGACTGTTTTTCCTTTTGACATAATATTTTTTATCTTGAGGAAAGCCTTAAGCTTGGAAGGGCTCTGGACAGTGATCTTTATCAGATATTCTTTTACGAGAGCCTTAAGGTTTTCAGGAGTCTCAACTGCAACGATCCTGCCTTTCTTCATGAAAGCTATTCGGTCACACAACTCTTCTACTTCAGCCATGTAATGTGAAGTGAACAAGATAGTGCAGCCTGACTTTTTCTGGTAGTCTTTCAAAAGCTGCCTTGTCTTCTGCGCCATGTCAGGATCCAATCCAACAGTGCACTCATCAAGGAACAATACTTTTGGATCGTTAATCAGGCCTTTGGCTAAAGCAGTACGTGTCTTTTCACCTGAACTTAAAGCATGAAATTTCCTGTGCTGGATATGCTTGAGCTCAAACTTTTCCAGCAAGTCATCTATTTTTCTCTGATGATGCTTGATGCCGTAAATCTTAGCGAATATCAAAAGGTTCTGGCGGATAGTCAAGACATCAGCAAGATCAAAATAAGCAGTGCTGACATTAACCTTGTTCTTCACAAACTCCCAATCGACCTCAGGATCTTTTCCCATAATGCGGACCGTCCCTGAATCCTGCTTGAGAAGGCCTGTAAGCATGTTGATAGTAGTTGTCTTTCCAGCTCCGTTAACGCCCAACAATCCAAAAAACTCTCCTTTCTTCACTGAAAACGACAGATTGTCAACTGCCTTGACTGCCCTTTTTCCATACCTGAAAGATTTTTTTAGGTTTTTAACTACAATGTCGTCCATGAGGACAATGCGGCTCATTTTGCTTATAAAATTATGGGATTTTAAGAAGAAATGCTTATAAACTACAAAATTTGAGGAAACAGTATGCTAAAGCCAAAAGCAAGAAAGAACAACGAATTCGCAGACCTTCTTGATGAGATGGCTGACATACTAGAGATAAACAACGTGCAGTGGAAGCCGCAGGCATACAGAAGAGCTTCTCGCGCTATATACAGCAGCGGACAGACAATAGTAGAAGTATATGAAAAAGAAGGAAAGAAAGGACTCAAAGAGATAGACGGAGTAGGGGATGCGATAGCAGACCACATAGAAGAATGGCTGAAGACAGGAAAAGTGAAGAAGTTTGAGAAATTAAGGAAGGGCACTCCAAAAGGCCTATTGGATATGATGCACATAGAAGGATTAGGCCCAAAAAGGATAGCAGTGCTAAGCAAGAAAGGCATCAAAAGCGTTGATGACCTCAAAAAAGCGGTGAAAGCAGGAAAGATAAGAAAGATCCCTGGATTTGGAGAGCATTCAGAAGAGAACATGTCAAAATCCATAGGAATGTTTGAACTAGGAAATAAAAGGATGCTTATAGACAAAGCTATGGAAAATGCAGAAGAGATAATCAATTATATCAAACAAAACGTAAAAGTTGAGAAGATAGACTATGCAGGATCATTAAGGAGGATGAAGGAAACGATAGGAGATATCGATGTCCTTGCAGTTTCAGAGAAAGCAAAAGACGTGATGGATGCATTTGCGACAATGCCGAACGTTTCAAGGATACTGGCAAAAGGAAGCACAAAAAGCTCTGTTGTCTTGCAAGGAGGAGTGCAGGCAGACTTGCGGGTCGTTCCAAAAGAAAGCTATGCAGCAGCACTTAATTATTTTACAGGCAGCAAAGAACATAATGTAAGGATGAGGCAGCTTGCGATAAAGAAAGGATGGAAACTATCTGAGTATGGGTTGTTTGACAAGAAAGGAAAAGCGTTTGCTTTGAAAGATGAGGCTGCGCTGTATAAGAAGTTCGGTCTTGAATATATCCCTCCTGAACTTAGGGAGATGCGAGGGGAATTCGAGAATAAGATCCCTAAATTAGTTGAGATGAAGGATATCAAGGGAGACCTCCATATGCACACAACATATACAGACGGGATCAATACTATAGAAGAGATGGCTATTGCAGCGAAAAAAAGAGGATATGAGTATATAGCTATAACAGACCATTCGCAGAAACTGAAGATAGTAAACGGGCTATCAGCAGAAAGGATGAAAAAGCAGTGGAAAGAGATAGATCAGGTAGCGAAGAAAGTCGGCATCAAGATACTGAAAGGAACAGAATCAGACATACTGAAGGACGGAAGCTTAGACTATCCTGAAGAAGTTCTGAAAAAGCTGGATATAGTATTAGCGGGAGCGCACACAGGATTCCATGATTCCAAGAAAGACAACACAGAAAGGACGATAACTGCGCTTGACAACAAATATCTGAACATATTAGTGCATCCTACAGGAAGGATACAAGGGCAAAGGATGGGATATGACATAGACATCAAGAAAGTCATAGATGAGGCGGCAGACAAGAAGAAGGTGCTGGAATTGGATGCGCAGCCAGCAAGGCTTGATCTTAATGATGTTAACCTGATGTATGCCAAAAGCCAGGGGGTTAAGATCTCTATAGATACAGACGCGCATTCAGCAGCACAGCTTGGATTCATGAGGTATGGCATAGGCATGGCCAGGAGAGGCTGGCTGACAAAAAAAGATGTTATCAACACAATGTCGTATTCCCAACTGATGGATCTCCTGAAGAGAGCTTAAAAGGGGATATACAGTACTTCTATATTTTGGCAGTTTAAAGGAGTAAACCGATAGGCTTTTAAAAACCAGAAATGTACCTGAAAATACAACTATATGGAGTGATATAAATGGCAGAAATAATCGTATACTCAACACCCACATGCCCTTGGTGCGTAAGGCTAAAAGATTACCTAAACGAGAAAGGGATAGAGTTCAAAGACATCGACGTTTCACAGGATCAGGAATCAGCAAGAAGGATGATCGAGAAATCAGGGCAGATGGGAGTCCCGCAGATCGACATAAACGGCAAAGTGATCGTAGGATTCAACCAAGAAGCGATCGACGAAGAGCTTGCAAAGATGAAAGGCGAAAAGCCTGCAGAAGAAGAAAAGAAGGATGCTGCTTAAATGCAGTTTAGCTTATTTTTTTAATAATTTCTTGACAAACGGTGATCCAAATGATGAAAGCAGACAATTTCGGACCAGAAAAGATACTTATCGTGAACAATCCCAAAGTTGGAATGACAGGATTTACAGTAGTGGATAATACTGCATTAGGGCCGGCAAAAGGAGGCATAAGGATGACCCCCACAGTATCAATAGATGAAGTCAAAAGGCTGGCGCGCGCAATGACCTGGAAATGCGCTTTGGCTGAGCTTCCATTTGGAGGAGGGAAGTCCGGGATAATAGCAAACCCGAAAGAGATGAGCCCTGAAAAAAAACAAGAGATAGTGAAAGCTTTTGCAGAAGGAATCAAGGTTTTGGGTGCTGAGACATATGTAGCTGCTCCTGACATAAACATGGCAGAGAAAGAGATGCGGACAATCGTGGATACTGTCGGAGATAAAAAAGTTGTAACAGGCAAGCCTAAGGATTTGGGAGGAATACCCCACGAATTAGGAAGCACAGGATTTGGAGTATACCATGCAACATTAGTAGCATTAGAGCATCTTGGGATGAAAGCTTCCGGGATGAGGTTTGCAGTAGAAGGATTTGGAAACGTCGGAACGTTCGCAGCAAAATTTTTGACAGAGAAAGGAGCTAAATTAACAGCTGTAACTGATTCAAAAGGAGGAATCTACAATAAAGAAGGCATTGATTATTCCAAACTTATGGAAGCCAAGCAGAGCATGGGATCTGTAATGCATTACAAAGAGGCTGATCATCTGCTTAATTCTGAGATAGTAGAACAAGATGTGGATGTGCTGATA
Source organism: uncultured Methanosarcinales archaeon (assembly GCA_964526585.1). Taxonomy (GTDB): domain Archaea; phylum Nanobdellota; class Nanobdellia; order Woesearchaeales; family CAZGIN01; genus CAZGIN01. The sequence goes on along the minus strand of CAZGIN010000002.1, from coordinate 7,154 downwards.
ACAGCAGCAATGCCTGACATTATAAGTTATGAGAATGTTGACAAGATCAAAGCAAAAATAATAGTAGAAGGAAGCAACATACCGATGAGCCACGAGATAGAAGAAGAGCTGTATAAGAAAGGAGTGCTTATCGTCCCTGATGTGATCGCCAATGCAGGAGGAGTTATAAGTTCTTATGTTGAGCACATAGACGGAACAGAAGAAGAGATGTTCTGCATGGTAGAGGAGAAGATAGTCAGGAATACAAAACTGATACTTGAAAGGTCTAAATCAGAGAAGAAGCCTACACGAGAAGTTGCACTTGAGATAGCAAAAGAAAGAGTGATGAAAGAGTGCAAGACATGCAGAGCTGAGTGAGATGATAGATTTTGCATGCAAACAATTTGACCTGCGAGAGATAATCAAGTGCGGACTAGGGCTTACAAAAGCAGAGATGAAGATACTTGACGTGTTCGCAAAAAGCACCAGCAAGAGCTACACGACACAGGAGCTTGCAAGAAAAACAGGACTCAATCTAGTTACGATACAAAAAGGCGTGAAAAAACTATCTGAACAAGGCATGATACTCAAACACCAGAAAAACCTCGATAAAGGAGGCTATCTATTTGAGTACGAAGGCAATACAAAAAAAGAGATGAGAGAGATACTGAAGAAAATAATAAGGAAATGGTCTAAGAACGCAGAAAGCATCATCGACCTTTGGTAAAAAGACGCTTGTATTTCCCATAACCTTCTTTTTCAAGATCTTCTTTAGGGATGAATTTCAGGGATGCTGAGTTGATGCAGTAATGCTTTCCTCCGGATTCTTTTGGGCCGTCATTAAAGACATGGCCAAGGTGAGAATCAGCTTTTTTTGACCTTACTTCAGTCCTTGGGATTATCAACTTGAAATCCTTCTTTGTAGTTATGTTCTTAGGGTCAATGGGTTTAGAAAAGCTAGGCCAGCCCCATCCAGACTCATACTTATCGGTAGAGCTGAAGAGCGGCTCTCCTGAGACTACATCGACGTAGATGCCTTCACGATTGTTATCCCAATATTTGTTGTTGAAGGCAGGCTCTGTGCTGCACATCTGCGTTACCTTATACTGCTCTTCAGTAAGCTTGAACTTAGGATTTTTTGAAAATTTACTTTTCTTTTCCATCTTTTTTACCCCATACTTTTTTCAGGAAATTTTCTCTTCCGGAAGCAAACTTGTAAAGGTTGTACTGCAAAGCGTGCTTCCTGTGATAGTTTTGATGATAATCTTCTGCCTTGAAGAACTCTTTCAGAGGCAGGATCTTAGTTGTTATGGGCTTGCTGAACTTTTTTGAAGCTTCTAAGGCCTTTTTTGAGGCTTCAGCAAGCTTCTTTTGGTTTTCATCGTGGTAGAAGATAGCTGTCCTGTACTGCGAGCCTTTGTCAGCAAATTGGCCTTTATCATCAGTAGGATCTATAGATTTCCAGAATACGTCCAATAACTGCTTGTAGGATACGATCTTTGGGTTAAAGTAAACATGGACAGCCTCAACATGGCCGGTTTTTCCTGAAGAGACTTCAGCATAAGAAGGTTTGTGGGTTGTGCCTCCTGTATAGCCTGAAACAGCATCATAAACCCCTTTGAGGGTTTCAAAAGCAGCTTCCATGCACCAGAAGCAGCCTCCAGCAAAAGTAGCTATGCCGGCATCTTTAGGGATAGTCTTGTCCATCATCAGAAACAAGGACTTCATCATATAAAATACTTTGGGAAAAGTTCAACGCGGCAAAGGGACACAAGAAAAATGAAATTTTTCTGTGTCTATAAAGTATATTAATGCATAGATCTATACTTTATATGACAACATAAACTATTTATACCTCCTTTATGCAAACCCCAGTATGGTGGACAAAAAAGAGCTGGCAGAATGGAGCATCCATTATTTCAGAAGCAGGGATGCTGTCAAGAAAGAGATAGTAGATGTTAAGCAGGATTCTGACAACTTTGATATTGTTTTTGTGAAGAAAGACAAGAAGCAATTTGTAGATGTAAGGCCAGTGCTGCCAGGGATGAACGGGTTTTTTGATAAATTGACAAAAGGGCCAGACCAGTACACTTTAGTTGTGCTGAACAAAAGGCCGAACCTGGAGCTGTTAAAGAAGCACTGGAAAGAATTCATAGAATTCCCTACTTTGAGCGTAGTCTTTGTAAATCCTGATTCTAATCTGGAGAAAAAATGGATCATTAATCCTTATGTGCACCACAGGATATCAGACCCTAATTCTTTGTCAAGAGGACTAGACTCAATGTTTGAGCAGGTCGAAGAGATAGCTTAGAAAAAAAATCAAGATTCAGCTTCTTCTTCTGGGTTATAAGAAGGGACAGCTGACTTGTTTATGATCATCACATCGCCAACTGATTTAACCAATTGGTGAGGAACGATAACGCCTTTAGCAGACCCTAGAACCTTATTCAGAAAACTGTTCTTTGTTGCGCGAACTCTCCATCCGAAAACCTTGGTTTGCGTCAGGATAGCCTCCTCAACATCACCAAAATAATCTCCTGTGTCAGTGAAAACCTTCATATCAAAAGTATCGGTAATCCTCTTCATCTTAAGCATAACTCATCCCTCCATGGACTATAGGATAAACCAAAACATGAGGATATATAAAGGTTTTTGTGATTCACCATATAGATGAAGCGCTACAAGAACCTAATACTGGTAGGAACGAGCCATATAGCACAAGAAAGCCTTAATGCAGTCAAGAAGCTGATCGAGGAAGAAGATCCTGAAGTTATAGGGGTTGAGCTAGACAAAAAAAGGGCTGCAGCACTGCTGATGCAGAAGAAGAGCAAGATAAGGGTAAGTGATATAGGCAGAGTTGGGCTTAAGGGATGGATATTCGCGCTGCTGGGAGCATGGGCTGAGCAGAAACTAGGAGAAACCATAGGGATGAAGCCAGGACAGGAGATGCGGACAGCGATAGTGTTAGCGAAGCAGAAACACAAAAGGATAAGCTTCATAGACCAGGATATAGAGATAACATTACGGAAGCTTTCTTCCGGAATAAGCTGGAAAGAAAAATGGAACTTCTTTGTGGATATAGTAAAGGCGCCTTTTGCAAGGAAAAAAGTAGAGTTCGACCTCAGGACTGTTCCGGATGAGAAAGTGATATCCAAGATGATCAAAGAAGTGAAGAAAAGATATCCAAATGTCTATAGAGTCTTGATCATCGAAAGGAATGAAGTCATGGGAAGGAATATTGCGAAATTAATGGCAAGGTTCCCGGACAAGAAGATAATAGCATTCGTAGGAGCAGGACACGAGACAGAACTTCTAGAACTTGTGAAGAAGAATCTTGAGCAGGGTGTTGTGTATAGCGTGACTGTAGGGTAAACTATATAAACTCCTGATTCTGATAGTCAGATATGACCAAGTGGGAATGGAGAAGCTTCAAAGACGTAGTACAGAGATACTTTAAGTTTACGCAAGAAGAACTAAGAGGGCTGATAGTTTCTATATTGATCTTAACATTTATCGTTGCGTATAACGACGGAAGTGCGACGTTTGAGCTGACACATTGGGCATTGAATTTCTTACAGGGTCTGCTGATAATGACAGCAACAGTATTGGTTATGCAGGCAGGGCATCGGCTGACTGGATTAGTCCTGGGCTTTAGGGTTGAATACAAGATCTGGTGGAACGGCCTGATAATAGGACTTGTTGCAGCATTGCTTTCTAGAGGGAAGCTATGGATATTAGCACCAGGAGGAATATTCCTGCACCACATGGCTATCCACAGATTAGGATGGATGAGGTATGGAATAAATGTGAAAGCACTTGGGCTGACAGCCCTGATGGGGCCAGTGTTCAACATAATATTTGGAGCCATAGCCAAAACTATCGCATTATGGTTTCCGAATGCAGCATTTGTGCCGGTGCTAAATAAAGTATTTTTTATCAACATAATATTTGCAGTGTATAACCTGATACCGATACCTCCTCTGGCAGGAAGCAGGTTCTTGTATTATTCAAGGATGTTCTATGCGTTCATATTTGGATTCATAGGAAGCTATATACTGCTTGCATTTTTAGGAGTTTACAGCTTTATCTACTCTATTATCATAGGATTTATCGTGTATGCACTGTTTTACATATTTTATGAGTATAATGTACCTCATATGCTAAAACCCTAAAATGAAAAAGAAAGGAGCGTTCCAGATATTGAACTCATGGGTTGAGTTTGTTACTTTATCTACTTTAATTGTCGGGTTTGTGTTATCATTATTTGTGTATTCTGCGTTTCTTTCTTATGTTATTGTTCTTTTATGCGGAGTGATGATAGGAGGAGTGTTCTATCATAAGAAAGACTTTGTGTTTCCATGGGTCGTTATAACCTTGGGATTCCTGGCTGGATTTGTTATTGGAAACAGGTATGGAAACAGCAAGTTGATAGCTGTGTTTTATATTATCGGTATGGTCTTGAGTTATGCAGGAAGTGCAGGATGGTTCAGAAAGTTACATCAGAAATCTACAAGATCAAAGTAGACTCTAATGTGTATGTGATACCTTCACTTAGGTTAGTCATAGATACAGGGCCGGCTGAGTTTAAGTTGAAAGTTAAACGAGAGGTTGACAAGATTTTGGGAGTTAGGGATGTTTCTAAGATAGTGTTGACGCACCTTCATTACGACCACTGCGGAAATGTTGATGTTTTTCCAAATGCTAGAGTTTATGCTTCTGCTGAGGCTGTTAGGCTGCTTCATAAGGATCCTTACTCTGCAGTTTTAGATAGGAAGACAGCTAATGAATTGGTTAAGCGAGGAGTGCATGCATTGGATAAACTGGACGGGTTTAAAGTGATTAATACACCAGGGCATACAACGGGGAGTTTTTGTCTCTTGTATAAAGATGTGCTGTTTACCGGAGATACATACTTCAGGGAAGGAGTATATGGTCGGGTGGATCTGCCAACTTCAAATGAAGCTTTGATGGAGAAGAGTCTTAGTTTGATTTCTAAACTGAAGTACAAGAAACTTTGTCCTGGGCATGATTATTGATGAAAAATGCCTGGGTTGTTATTCGGGATAAAAAAGCTGACTTTCAAGTAGTGAACAGGCAAAAAGCTTATAATCAGAATAGTCTTTCTCTATAACATGGCAAAAAAACATAAATTATTACCAAGAGAGGAACAAGACCGATTCGAACGCGGATTTTTAAAAACAGACCAAGGAGCATACATACCAATTAGCCGTTATACAATAATTGTAAATGACGCTGAGGTGAATCTCTCTGGCATAGAAAAACAAGATCAATTAGAAGCAGGATTGTTAAAACTCAAAAATGGGGAGTACATCGGCATTGAGATAAGTGAAAAAAGTAGAGAAGGGGCAGATAAAGTTGTTATTGATTGCTTTGTAGCTACTGCAGTTTATGGAGATAGAAATGCATCACAAGTAGAAACATTAAGAGAATTTAGAGATGAAGTCTTAAAACCAAGTGCAATAGGAAATGCATTCGTAAGACTTTATTATAGCGGTATAGGAAGAAAAGCTGCAGATTTTATCCAAAATCATTTACCTTCTACAATTCCTGTAATCCGTAGAGGACTTGATGTTTTAGTTGAAAGATATTCAGCACAAAGGAAGTAAATATTTTTCTTTATTAAGTAGCTCCTGGAAAGGATTATTAAGAAAGATTATAAACTTCTTATGGATATTTGCTGATATGAGCATAGCTGACATCACATATTTTCAGATTTTAAGGAAGGAAAGTGCTTTGAAGGCTTACCTGTTTTTGGTTGTTATTGCAATGATCGGAGGAGTTGTCGTAGTTGTATTGACATATAAGCAAGACGTGAGCTTATTTACAAGATTTCTTTATTTCCTAGGAGGATGGGCAATAGGCATTGTGATAGGATTAGTCAAGGTTTGGGCTTATCCTAGAGAATGATTATTCTGCGAAAGATTTAAATACTATAGCAAACTATAGTATACTATGGCAACTACAATACAGATAAGCGAAGAACTGCAGAATGAACTGTCAAAGAAGAAGCTGTTTGACAGGGAAACCTACGAAGAAGTCATATGGGACGCGCTGGAAGATTCTATGGAACTGAGCGAAGAGACCAAAAGGCAGGTTGAGGCAGCAAGGAAAGAGATCAAGGAAGCAAAGTACAAGACTCTTGAACAAGTTAAGAAAGAATTGGGCATGTAAATGTACGAGATCAGATTTTCCACCACCTCTGAAAAGCAGCTCAAGAAATTAGACAAGAAATCACAAGAAAGGATAATCCTGGCTCTTGACAGGATTAAAATAAGGCCAGAAGCATTTGTACAGAAGCTTATAGGAGTTCCAGGATACAAGTTCAGAGTAGGAGACCATAGGCTGATCCTAGATATTGACAAGGGAAACATACTCATCCTTGTCCTGAAGATAGGCCATAGGAAAAATATCTACAAGAACATCTGATTATCTGTGTTCTTCCTGAAAGCTGAATAGACTTCTAAGAAGGTTTGGGCTTATCCATCAGAATAGTTCATCCTTCTTTCTCAGCTTCCACAACATGAAGAGAGGGTAAGCTAGCTTGAATATCATGATGAGAACAACAAGAGGAGTGTATAATATCCCTAACTTCAACAAGTAATGCTGCGAGAAGACAGCCACAAACAGCAATAAAGGCACAATAACAGACACAACCGGCCCAAGAAGATAGAAAGCAGGCAATACAAAATAATACCAAGGAGATCTATTTTTGATAAATGAGACCAAGGCAAAGATGTTTATGACAAACCAGGCAAGCAATAAGGGCGCAATAATCAAGAAAGACCATATGTCTCCCAAATCATCACGAGCAGGAGGCAGGAAAAAGCTAAGCACAGCAAAAACCAAAGCTGCGATGAAGTAATATTTGACTTGAATCTTCATGGTTAGAGTGAATGGGTTGAGGGTATTTAAAGTTGGTGGTGGAGGAAGGAAAGAATTTTTGAATAAAGAGGTTATTCCTTAAGAATGGACCTTGTCGAAGAGTTACGGAAGATTGCATTATCTGATCTAAAGTCAGCTAAGATATTATATCGAGCAAAGCAATATGCAGGTAGTATATACTTTATGCAGCAGAGCGTGGAAAAATCTAATAAAGCCCTTGCAATTTTATTCAATAAGTTGTCGAAAAAGAAAATGCCTATGGTATGTTTGTA
>CAZGIN010000001.1:36972-40574 GCA_964526585.1 uncultured Methanosarcinales archaeon | reverse complement strand
TGCTAATCCTTCAGTTGTATTGACTTTTATGAAAGATGGAGAGCCATTAGTATTAGAGCAAATAGTAAATTGGACTGATAGCGGTTGCGGATATGGATACAATATGATTGAAGAAGGACAAAATAATGAACAAAACAAGATAATCGGATACTCCTTAGATTTACGATCTCCGTTTTATGAAATAAGAATTGGGAATTCGAAAGGGATAGAGCTAGGAGAGATTTATTTATCTGATATGTATGAAGGAAGAATTGAATTAGATTTTAGGAAGAAGGTTAGCCTTTTCGTGTCTAATATCTCCCCCTATTCTGTATCACTTGACTCGCTTTTCAGTTCTTGCTCAAAAGATGCTATCAAAGGATCAGAAAATAATTACTCTTATGATGGATGTCTATGGCCAGCACATAGGTATTACACAAAGGAAAACGGAGAATATACTTTAGCATTACCTGAATTCTTTAACGAATATGTGATTCAATTATTCTCTTCGGATGAAAAAGAAGGGATAATAGGGTTTGAATACGAGTATCAGGAGGTTAAAGAGGGAGATATTATACGAATTAATAATTTAGATGTTTCTGTTAATGGAAAGAATATCAAAGGGAGGATTTTAGAACAAAATATGGAATATACTCTTAGTTGCTTTAGCATCACTAATGGTAGCCCCAATATTATAAATATTTATTCAAAGAATAACCTTATTTCAAATCCAAGCATGAGAAAAGATAATAACTTTTGTATTGGCGACGAGTATTGTGGCTTTGGTGAGGTTTGTTCTTTTTTCACTTGTAATCCTTGCGATAGTGATGAAGTATTCTTAGGGGGGAAATGTAAGCCAAAAGAATATGAATGCTCTTCTAATCAAGACTGTAATGTTGGAGAGAAGTGTCATCTCACTACCAGGACTTGCTTTAAGGAGAACATTTGTGAACCTATATTTAAGAGCGGTAGCTCTAATGATAAGTATGATATTATTTTGGTGGGGGATTATTACTTTGATAAAGAAGAAGCGTTCAGTGATTTCAATAAGTTGATAGATATTAATGGGAACAGCGGTTATCATGGATTGTTCTCTATTGACCTGTTTAGAGAAAATAAGAATAAGTTCAACATATATGGTATTCCAATAGGAGACTCCTTAGGCAGATATTCTGGAAGCGAAAAAGACTATATCGGAGGCCCTGATAGAAAGTCGTATGAGGTTATTGAAAATCTATGTAAAAAAGTAGTAAAAGACCCGGACTCTATCGTATTTATTAGCAAGCAAGATTTTAGGTCTTCTGCAGCAGGTTCGGTCTTCTTCCTCTCTGTCGGAGAAAAGATAAGAAAAGCTTCTTTTTTGAACCATATCTGGGGATTTCGTGAGATAAACGATCTGGTCGGTAGAACATTTATTCACGAATTTGGACATTCTTTCGGAGGTCTTGATGATGAATATTATTCTTATGATCCCGGAAAAACTCAGGTTCTTTTTGCAGATAATTGTGTTGCTAATGAATCAGAGGCTAGAAAGAAGTGGGGTTCTTTGCTGAATGAAGAACATATCAATTTTTTTCGGGGATGTGGAGGAGATTGTGATGAATCCTGCAAAAGTTTTATAAGGCCTACAAAGAATAGTATTATGAACGACCAAAGAATATTAAGTGATGGTTTTTATGAAATAAACGAAGAAGCGCTCAAGAAGAGATTGATGAAGCTAAGATGAATAAGATTATAATGTCAGTTTTGTTGTTTGCTGTATCTTTTTCTAGTCCTATTTTGGCAGAAGGAAGTGACTCTTTTGTTATTTCAGGAGATATTGATTATAACAAAGGTAATTTTCAAGTCAAAAATATTGAATTGGGAGAAGGAGGAGCTGCATATCATTTTAATGATGGCAGGTTACCTATGCTAGTATTTAGGCTTTTTTCTCACGAAGATGCACTTTTGGATGAATATGATGAATGGTTTCCTGAAGGCCCTACCTACAATGATCCAGTTTATATTAATTCAAATTCAAGTTTATTAGAGGAAAGATATCTTGAGGATCGGTATATTTCTTTTGGTTTTGATTATAATCCTAATGCTTCTCTAGTAAGAGTTCTTTTAGTTCACCCCATTCTAACAAAAGGGAAGGAGAAACTAATAGCAGAGACCGATGTAAGCTTTCTCTCAATAGAAGAATACCTCCTATGTAATAAAGACTTCACTTGTAATAATAATGAGACACTTGAATCATGTCCTAGCGATTGCAGTCCTTTGCCGGAATTTTGTGATAATGATAGTGAATGCGAGCAAGGAGAAGATATAAGAAGCTGTCCTAATGATTGTGCCCCTAGAAATTATCCAAATTGGATGATGTGGGTTATTACAGCATTAGTAGTAACTGCATCTGCAGTATTATTTTATAAATTCTATCTTAAGAATAAATAATCCCTCCATAACCCCGAAATCTTTAAATACAAGGATATATTGGGATAATATAGGTGTTGGCATGAAACTGAAAAATCTGATAATATTCTTTGTGGTTGCATTAATCCTGATACAGACTGCCATGGCAGTAAACATAAACATACAGCCTACCGCTTTGGAGAACAACATCCTTCCTACAGAACAGGCTGTGTTTGAGCTTACTATAGAAAGCAGGGAAAAACATGATCTGAGATTAAGCATAGAATCTACAGATATAGAATGGGGAATAATAACAGACCCTGCAAGCCATGCATCGCTGTTTAATGTTCCAGCACTGGGAACTGCCACAACAAAAGTATACATAACGCCGACAAACAAGCAGATAAGCCCGGGACTGTATGCTGTAAGATTAGATATAACAGACCTTGATTCAGGAGATACAACAAGGCCAAGCCTATTTGTAAACATCAAGCCTTCAGACCCATTTGCAGGAGAATACCTCCCAAGCGTGAGAGGAACAATATCCCTGGCAGATACAGTGATAGACCCAAGAAAGAACACACAGATAACAGTAAACGTAGAAAACCTCAACCCAAGAGATATAGAAGAGCTTGACGTAACCCTAAAAAGCCAGACCATAGAGGAAACAAGGACAATAGAGATAAAGCCAAAAGGAGAGCAAGGAGACCAAAAATCAGTAGTGTTCAGCCTAAACTTAGATGATTTCCACCAGCCCGGCCAGGAAACGATGAAAGCAGTCCTAAGCACACAGCTCAACAACAAGACATTCACATTCGAGACAGAGCCAGTTAACTTTGAGATAGTATCATACGGAGAAGTCGAAGATAAAGTTGAGTCCAAAAATAACTGGTTCAAGATAACAAAAACCCATACCTTGACCAATACAGGAAACGAGCAAAGGACAGGATTAGTGAAGATCCCTTACGGAATGACCGCAAGGATGTTCACAACAGCTCCGGAAGGGACAAAACAAAAAGAAGGACTAAGGACGTATCTTGTTATCGAGAAACCGCTTGCTGCAGATGAAACAACAGAAATAGATATCGTGTACAACTATAGGCTATTGGTAATATTCATAATACTTGTCATATTAGGAGTCATCGCATACTACAAGTACAGGAGCCCAATAACGCTGAAGAAAGACGCAAAAGTGCTGACAAAACAGGAAGGAGGAATAAGCCTTATCAAAG
>CAZGIN010000001.1:0-36962 GCA_964526585.1 uncultured Methanosarcinales archaeon | reverse complement strand
AACAGAAGCAGGAGAGATGTGAAAAACATCAAGATAAGCGACAAAGTCCCCCACCTAGCAGAAGTCCTCAAAGATTTTGAAGTAGGCGTGCTGCACCCATCAAAGATACTAAAACACCCTTCAAAGGGAACTATCATAAAATGGGAGATAGAGCAGCTTGATGCAGGAGAAGAAAGGATCATGACATACTCAGTGCAGACAAAGCTAAGCATACTGGGAAACATCAAAGTACAAGGAGCGATAGCAAAGTTTGACACAGAAGCAGGAAAGACAAGAGCATACAAATCAAACAAGAATCTCATAAGATCATAGAAACATTTAAAACAGCCTTTATTCTTTTATTCTAAAATGGGAATCCCAAAGATGGCTAAATTTGAGAACGACAAGTGCTTCGGCAAGAAATATGACCAGATAGAGCAGTGCAAAGAATGCTGGATAAAGAAGGCATGCCATGTTGAGTTCATCAACAGGAAGAAATGAGATATCCTGACAAATGAAAAAAGATATGGTGTTCTGGAGGATGGCCGCGATCGGCCTGGGAGTATTCATAATAGCAGCACTGATACTTTTCAGCTTCTCCAGTGATGAAGCAGCAAAAAGATATGAAGAGAGGGCAGGCCAGCTGGCAGACGAGAACTTCAAGCTTAAGCTGAACCTAAGCATACAGCTTGACAAGGTGGAAGCACTGGATAAGATGCTTGAAGGATACTCAAAAGGAGCTGTGCAAGGGCTGGCCTTACCAGATCATACAGAACAAGGCGGAGAAGCAGATCAAGGATATCTTGATTCTGACGGAGACGGGCTTATGGATTCAGTTGATGCACATCCAGAAGCAGCAGCAGCATACTCAAGAGAATATACATGGCAGTATGCGGGCAAGACAAACACTCTTAAATTAAACATAAACAGAGACTGGTATGAATATTATCTGAACAAGAAAAGGGCAACGACAAAAGAGCACTATCTTACTCCTTCTGACCCTCTGATAGTGGACATCGCAAACGAGATACAGAAAGCTATCGACAATAATAATTATAAGAGCAAAGCAGAATTCGTCATGAGCTTTGTGCAGAACATGGAGTATGTAGACGATAATACCACAAAAGGACAGCCATACCCAAGATATCCTATAGAGACATTATGGGATGGCAAAGGAGACTGCGAGGACTTTACGTATCTTGCTGCATCAATATTGAAGGACTTGAATGTTGATATAGTACTGCTGGACATTCCCGGACATCTTGTAGTAGGAGTGAACTGCGCAAACTGCGACGGCGCATACTGGGAGCACAACGGAAAGAAGTACTATTACATAGAAAGCACAGCAACAGGATACAAGCTTGGAGATCTTCCAGAACAATATGAGCAATGGAGAGGAAGGACCATAACAATAAGAGATGTCTGAGCCAAGATACTATTATAGAATAGTAAGATTTTTATTAAGATTTAGAAATTCTCATCAATTATGTCTCTAGACTACAGTGTTGAAATGCCTGAAAGCGATATAAGCATATTCCTAAAGGGATTCTGCATAGAAAGGAAAACCCTATCAGAGTCCCCTCTTGAATGGATACTAGCAGAAGCAGGCGAAGCATTAGCAAATACTGTCAGAAGGCCTATAAACCTAGACGGGACAGAGACTACAGCCTATATAAGCTACCTAAACGGCCCACAACTTACGACAATATTCATAGACGACTGCAGAGTATGCGATAATGCAGCGTCCCAGCTATTCGTAGGAGTTGCGTCCAAAGACAGAGTTGAAGCTCATTATTGGATGAGAGTCATAACAGAGGCTTTCGGCAAGTATGAAAGCAGAGAAAATCCCATAATAATTCCGGCGACACAAAGGCATGCAGCTGACCTGTTCATATTCCAAAGAGAAAGGCTAAAGATAGACAGCCTATTCCACCAGACCTATAAACATTACCTATCAAATATGAAACCAATAGAGGCTCTTCCAAATCTTGAAGCACAAGACGGTTTTTTCAAGTTCATGTTCAACAGATATCTTGAATCTCCAAGAAACACTCTTGAGCTTTGCAAAGAACGGGTATCCGAGCCTATAGACCTGACATTGATCCACAGGAAGAAAGGAGTGTTTGGAGAAGAGACAGAAGCTGCAATGATCTATATGTTTGGAAAAGGCATACCTGCAGGGATATACGGAGCAGTAGTTTTCACAAAAACAGAAGCAGAGCATATGCCCCCAGAAAAAACAGAATTCTTCACAGGGATCTTCATAAGGCCGTATAACGGGATAATAGGGCTTGCAGAATATTATCCTACTTTTCAAGTCAGCTTTGTAGGATTCCATTATGAGATGGGGATGGAACCAGTAAGCGATGAACTGAGAAGATCCTTTGACGAGGCAGGAAAGACTGAAAAACAGGCAGAGAAAGCGATCAGGCTTCTGGAAATGACAAGACACGAAAAAGGATATCTCTTTGGATAAGATTTAAATAGCACTGAATTCTATTTGCTTTAGGAGGGATGAACAATGATAGCATTTGTGTTGATGCAACTAAAAGAGTGCGACGAGACAAAAGTAATGGACGACCTTAAATCGCTGCCGGAAGTGAAAGAGGCATTCGTATTATTCGGTGAATGGGACCTGATCCTAAAAGTAGAGATCGAGAACGCAGAAGCGCTGGGAAAATTCATGATAGAAAGCATAAGATCGATGGATGATGTCAAGCTGACAAGCACCATGATAGTTGCGAAGAGCTAAGATGGCACTAAGATACGCAAAGGAAAAGGAGAAGTATTCCTCTTTGATGGAGAAGGAAGCAAAAAAGCAGATAGACTCCGCAAAGCTTCCTGATATGCCAGAACAGGTCATCTATAACAAGTTCGAGCTGCACGATACCAGGATACTGATAGGAGTGATAACAGATCTTCTATTGAAGAAAAAGCTGATAACAAAGAAAGAGCTCGAAGAAGACATAGCAAAAGCATACGAAGACGAGCTGAAGCAGCTAAAGGCAGCTAAATGAAGATAACCATCTCCGGCACTCCAGGAAGCGGGAAGAGCACAATAGCAAAGATGCTGGCAGCTTCCTTAAAGTATAAGCATTTCTCAAGCGGAGATTTTATGAGAGAGATGGCAAAAGAGAGAGGAATATCCTTAGAAGAGCTTGGGAAGACCGCTGAAAACGATAACGGCAAGATAGACAAAGAGATCGATGAAAGAAATGTCGTTCTTGGATTGACTGAAGACAATTTTGTCATAGACGGAAGGGCATCATACTATTTTATCCCAGACAGCTTCAAGATAAGGCTTACAGTTGACTTAAAGACTGGAGCGGAAAGGATAATAGGGGATAAAAGGGATGCCAGCGTGGAGAAAGCATCTGGTTTGGGCGATACCATTGCTCAGATCAAGAAAAGGATGGAATCTGAACGTAGAAGGTATAAAAAATATTATTCTATAGATATCGATGACGAGGCTAATTATGACTTAGTAATTGATACCACCTCTTTGAAGCCAGAAAAGATAGTGGAGAGAATTCTGGAAAAGATCAACAAGTAAAACCACAACCATTAAAAACGCAATAATACTCCTTCTCCTAATCAAGATAATGAGGTTAAGATCATGGCAATACAAAAGAAAGACTTTATCGAGCTGGAATACACAGGAAGACTAAAAGACTCAGGAATGATATTTGACACAACTGATGAAAAAACAGCAAAAGACAACGAGATATTCAATGAAAAAGGGAAATACGGCCCTGTTACAGTATGCGTAGGAGAACAGCATGTCATAAAAGGCCTTGACCATGATCTGGAAGGCAAAGAGATGGGAGAATTTGAAGTTGTACTGCAGCCAGAAGATGCATTTGGCAAAAAAGATGCAAAATTAGTGCAGCTGATATCAACAGCAAAATTCAAGAAACAAGGCATACAGCCACAGCCAGGACTACAAGTTAATATAGACGGATATATGGGACTAGTAAAGACAGTATCAGGCGGAAGGACACTAGTAGATTTCAACCACCCATTATCAGGCCAGGAAGTAGTGTACAAATACAAGATCATCAAAAAAGTTGAGGACAAAAAAGAGAAGATAAAAGCACTGGTGAACATGATGGTGCAGCTTGATGCTGAAGTTTCTGAAAAAGAAGGTAAGTTCACAGTAAAAATGCCTGAAAACGTACCTCTACCAGAAGAAGCAAAGAAGATAATGCAAGACAAGATAAAAGAACTGGTAGATGCTGAAGCAGAAATAGTGAAGGAAGATAAGAAAGAAAAGACTGAAGCTAAACCAGCTAAAGAAGCGAAAAAAGAACCAACAGAAGAATCTACGAAAAGTTCCTAAGTATGATATAACTGTTGCAGACACTGAAACAACAGAAGAATCTTGTGGAAGATAAAAGAGCAGAAGCAACCAATGACATCTGTTGGTGAAAATACTGCAGCAAAAGAAGAGACTATAACCGCTCAAAAATCATAGAGATCAGATCATGGAAATACTCCTTTTAATCATTGCAATAGCATTAGGATTCTTCTTGCAGAGCATAGCAGGATTCTCAGCAAGTTTAGTCTCTATACCGATACTGCTGTATGCATTTCCGATGCAGGACACTATAGCGATAATGAGCATCTATTTCTTGATCTTCAGCCTAGTGATGATAACACAGCACAGGAAGCACATCAACAAAGAAGTCGTGAAAGAGCTGATATTTGCTGCAACAATAGGATTAGCAATAGGGATAACGCTCCTGAAATATTCAGATCCTGAAATATTAAGGATAATACTAGGAGTATTGATAATGGGCTATGCTGTGTTTGCTGTGATAAAACCAAGCATAAAAGTCAACAAGAAAGCAGGCCCGATATGGGGATTTATAGCAGGAACAGTATCAGGACTGTACACAGCAGGAGCACCTATATATGTAAGCTACATAAACAGCAGGCTAAACAGAAAGAAAGTTATAAAATCAACAATTATCGGAACATTGGCAATAACAAATTTTCTGAGGATCCCATTACTGATGTACAACCAGATGATAACATACGACATAATGATAAAAGTATTGTATGCACTGCCATTTTTTGCTTTGGCTGTAATAATAGGGCATTATGCATACAAAAAGATGGACGAAAAGATATTCAGATATGTGATATTAGGACTGATATTCTTGTCAGGAGCATCATTGCTTTTTAGATGAAAATATCGATAATTAACACCAAACAGGAGTGATTCGACTTAGTAATAGTGACATACCAAAATGCTTATATAGGGCTATTATTATCATAAATTTGGTGGGCAACAGTGGATGAATCATTCGAAGACCTTTCTGAAAACAAGATATCGTTCCAGTCAAAAGAGCAAAAAGTAGACATGGAAACATATGATGCAGAGACAGACTCCATAGCAGGAGAAGACATAGACCATGAATTAGCACTGCTCCTGGACAGGCAAAAATCTACCATAAAAGTAGTAGGATGCGGCGGAGCAGGAAAGAACACCCTAAACAGGATTCAGGAAGTAGGCATAGAAGGAGCAGAGACAATAGGCATCAACACAGATGCACAAGATCTTCTATTTACGCATGCAGACAAGAAACTTCTTATCGGAAGAGACAGGACAAGAGGAAAAGGAGCAGGCGGAGACCCAAGGATAGGAGAAGAATCAGCGCACGAGAATGAGCACGAGCTAAGGAAGATGCTCGAAAAAGCAGACATCATATTCGTAACATGCGGCTTAGGAGGAGGAACAGGAACCGGAGCAGCTCCAGTAGTAGCAGAGATAGCAAAAAAAGTAGACGCTTTAGTAGTGGGGATAGTAACACTCCCATTTGCGATGGAAGGAAAAAGAAGATACGACAACGCATTGATAGGACTTGAAAAGATGGAGCAGCTTGTCGACACACTGATAGTCATACCAAACGACAAATTGCTTGAGCTGGCACCAGAACTGCCGTTGCAGACAGCATTTAAAGTAGCAGACGAGATCCTGACAAATTCAGTGAAGGGAATAACAGAGCTTGTGACAAAAGCAGGCTTGGTAAACCTGGATTTTGCAGACATACAAGCTGTTATGGGAAAAGGAGGAGTCGCATTGATAGGTGTAGGAGAGTCAGATTCTGAAAATAGAGCTATTGAAGCGATAGAGAAAGCAATCTCAAACCCATTACTAGATGTAGATGTGTCAGGAGCAAATGGAGCACTTATCAACATATCAGGCGGAACTGACATGACGTTAGAAGAAGCAAGAAGAGTAGTAGAAGCTGTAAGCAATAGGCTTGATGATAACGCACGCATCATATGGGGAGCTCAGATATACGAAGACATGGACAGGACAATGAGAGTAATGCTGATCATTACAGGAGTTAAGAGCCACCAGATATTCGGAACAGCAAAACCAAGCATGAAAGACGGCCAGAGAAGAAAGATAGGCGAAGATCTGGGAATAGAGTTTGTTTGAAGGAGAATCTTGATTAACACCTCTCTTTAAGCAAAACCTTTATAAAGAGTAATAGGACTTCTGGAGTATCTATGGAAGAAGAAAAACGAGGAATAGGTGGGAAACTTAAAGACTTCTTTCGCGAATGCAGAAGAGTCCTCAGAGTGACCAAAAAGCCCAATATGATGGAATTCAAGACCATAGTTAAAGTATCAGGAGTAGGGATACTCTTGATAGGAGTCATAGGCTTTTTAATATTCATGATAAACCAGCTATTGTTGTAAGATGGAAGAAGACAAAACACCAGAAGAGATGGAACAAGAAGTTCAGGAGACTGAGAAATTACAGGAATCAGAGATTCCTGGGAAGTTAGAGACTCAAGATGAGTCTCAAACTGAGATGGAAGAGCCTGTTGAAAAGGATATTGAGAAGATGGAAGAAACTGAAAACAAAGATGATTCTGAAGAAGAATCCAGCGAAGATACTGAAGAGGTATCGGAAGACGAGACAGAAGAAGAACCAACAGAAGAATCTGGTGAAGAAGAAAAGGAACAGGAGCAACCTGAGGAAGAGGTTAGTGAAAAACCTGCAGAAAAAAAGGAAGCGACTGAAGAAAAACCAGAAGAAGCTCCAAAAGGAACAAAGATATATGCATTAAGGACAACAGCAAACAGAGAAGATCAGGTAATGGACTTCGTAGGAAGCAATGCAGCAAAGAAAAAGCTGGAAGTATACACAATCATAAGACCTCACGGCATGAGGGGATACATATTCCTAGAAGCTGCCACAAAATCAGATGCGGAACAGGCAGCATTCGGCGTACCATACGCAAGGGGGATCCTACCAAAAGAGATCGACTTCTCAGAGATAGAACATATGCTTGAACAAGGCAAGAAAGAGGTCAACATACAGAAAAACGACATCTGTGAGATCATCTCAGGGCCGTTCAAGAGAGAGAAGGCAAAGATCACAAGGATAGATAAGCAGAAAGAGGAAGTTGTTGTTGAGCTTCTAGAGGCAGCAGTTCCTATTCCAATCACTGTAAAGATGGATTCTGTCAAAGTCATAAGAAGGGACAACCCGCAGGAAGAAGAATAATACTAAAAAGTAGGAATCAGTGATCAACATGACAAAAGAAAAAATAGACGCACTAGTGGAAGGCGGAAAAGCCACAGCAGGCCCACCATTAGGACCAGCGATGGGACCTATGGGAGTTAACATAGGCCAAGTAATAGCGAAAATCAACGAAAAGACAGCATCCTTCAAAGGAATGCAAGTTCCGGTCAAGGTAATAGTAGATACTGACACAAAAGAATTTGAGATAACAGTAGGAACGCCTCCAGCATCTGCCCTGATCAAGAAAGAAGCAGGGATAGAAAAAGGATCTGGAAATCCTTTAGCAGACAAGGTTGCAGACCTGAAGATAGAGCAAGTGATCAAGATCGCAAAGATGAAAGAAGACAACCTATCAGGAAAGACCATGCAGGCAAGAGTAAAAGAAGTTATAGGAACATGCAACAGCATGGGAATCATGGTAGAAGGAGTTGCAGCAAAAGACGCAATCAAGCTGGTAGACGAAGGCAAGTTCGACGAAGAGATCAAATCAGGAAAGACAGAACTGTCAGCTGAAGAGATGAAAGAGCTTGAAGAAGAGAAGAAGAAGCTTGCAGAAGAGCTGAAAACAAGAAGAGCAGAGTTTGAAAAGATGGCCAAAGACATAGTAGAGCAGAACAAAGCAAAGACAAGGTCACAGATCAAAGCAGCGATGGTAGAAGCAAAGATACCAGCAGAGATCTACGAACCACTGCTTCCAGCAGACACTGCAAAAGCCCCTGCAGGAGGAGCAGCAAAACCAGCAGCTCCAGCAAAGAAGAAGTAATTTCTTCTTTTTTTAATTTTTCGTAACCTTTTTATTTTGATATACAATTCTCTAAGATATGATCCGAAGAATATTCACAACTTTAGCATTAATAGCATCAGTATACTTCTCAGGCTGCAAGATACCTGCTCAGGAGCAGCCGGCAAGGCCTCAAACTGAATTCTTAGTAGTACCAAAAGAAGAGATAGAAGATCTGAGAACAAGGAACCCGACACAAGAAGTGCAGGAAGAGAACGATCAACTGAGAGGAGAGAATGAATGCCTTGAAGAGAGAATAACAGAAGCAAGAGAAAGCGAAGAGAGAATGCAAAGAAGATCCAATGAGATGATAGAAGATACTAACATGCTATTAAGAAGAAATGCTGAACTTGAAGAGCAATTTAACAATTACAGAAACTCAACAACACCAAGATTCCTATACGTAGACATGATCAGAGTAAGGGATATCGACTTGAGCAGCTTAAGGCAGATAAGAGTAAATTATGAAAATATAGAAAACATAGAAGATCTTGTACGAGAGAACAGTGTTCTAGTAGTAAAACCAGATTATATACTGAGCGGAATTACAGCCGGCAGAACTGCAGTCGGAAACGGCATATTCCTCAATGATAAGTTCATATTAACATGCGCCCATATCTTAGCAAGAGAAAGGGTAGCATACTTCAGCACAACATGCTATGTCTATGGGCAAAAAGGAACTTATCAAGCAAGCCCAGCAGTCATATGGTCAGAGGCAGACCTTGCATTGCTTGAAGTAACAGAGCCTGTTGATGTTACTGAAATCCCTCTAGCAGGAGATGAAACTGGACCGTTAAGATCAGTAACGCAGTTTGTAACAACAAGGATAGAAGATTATGAAACATTTCAATCTCAATTCACACTAGATGATTATGCACAAGCAGGAGCAAGCAGGGTAGGAGACGGGCGATACCAATTCAGGCTGCACCTTATACTAAGCCAAAACCCTGATGAGACAGGAAGAATAACAAATCCAGTAAGAGGCGGATTCAGCGGAAGCATGATCTACAACAGCCAAGGGATAGTAGGGCTTATATCAGCAACCGGAGGGGAAAGAGACACTTCAATATACGGGATACCAAACACAGCGATACAAGACATGATAAGGATAGTAACAGAATAAAAAGAAATGAGAATAACAAAAGAGAATAACAAAAAATCAAGATTCTTTTGGCTTGACTAAGAAATGCTCCCTGAGCTGGCCGTCGTAAGAATGGATCTTAGTTCCAGGATTAAGATACATCGCAAGAAACTCAAGGCCTTGATCAACAATTTTTCCCTCAGAATAACCAAAAGCCTCGACAGGATCATTTCCTAAAAGAGTTCCCCTTAACATTATATCCCTAATTGTCTGCGCAACTTTCCTGTCATCAGGAGCCCGATAGAAAACAGACATGCTGGGAATGATAGGCTGATCACCTGGATGCATAAGATCATAAAACCTAACTTCTAAGCCGCCTTCATAAGAGAGAATCCTAGGAGCGTAGAATGGTCTTGATGGAAGTACAGGAAGACTTGGATCACGAGAAAAATCTTCAAAAAGAGCGCCTTTAAAATCCTTTCCGAGGATATCTCGGGTACAAGCTCTTGCAGTCTCTATACAGATAGTCCTGCAAGCATCTTTATCTCCATCATATGCAGCAGGATTCTCGATATATTTTTGCGGAACAAATCTCAGCCTTATAGCTGAATGCTTAAGTTTTTTCATTGTAAATACCCCCTAACAGACAGAGAATTCAATCTGGATTAATAAAGACATATGCTATTTTTGTCGATATTGGATAAGTATTTTTCTAAGTAAATAATATAATAAATAGTAAAGTATTTATATCAGCTAATAATCTAATCGAAAGATATATAAATAAGTAAGCTACTAGATAAGCTAAAAAATAAGTATGAGAACGTGAAAAGATGACTGAACTCAGAAGAAAACTCTACAAGAGAGGTTCAAGCTACGAAACTACCATCCCGATGCCTCTTCTTTTCGCGCTCGACAAATCAAAGAAACACAATGTAGTGTTCAGATACGAGCGCGACAAGAACAGGTGGTATTTAGAATTTGAAGAGGCAAAAAAGAGATCAAGTAAATGACGCTTTTGGCGAAGATTTGGAGGCTGGCAGTCCGGGACTTTGGTCCCGGCTGCCAGTTTTGATCATGATGACAGAAAGCATGGAAAAACTGAGGAAAAAGCACCAGGAACTGCAGGAGTACATCCGAAAACAGGAGGAGATGCAAAAAGTAAGAAACCTATTCCTGAAACAAGTGATGACTGCAACAAGGAAAGCACAGCCTGTGATGACAGGAAGGATAAAAGAATACAAGACAGAAGGGATAGACAAGATGAGGCAGCGACCAGTTTCCTCAAAAAAATACAACCTCCTAAAAGTACTGGAAATGATGAATTAAGAAGTGGTGAGAATGCACGGCAAGAAAGTAGAGGATATTCTAAAAGAGCTGGAAAGCTCAACAAAAGGATTAAGCGAATCAGAAGCAAGGAAAAGGCTCAAGAAATACGGAGAAAACAAGATAGAGCAGAAGAAGGGCACAAATCCGATATGGATATTCCTTAACCAGTTCAACAGCTTCATAGTATATATCCTGATAGCTGCAACGATAATATCAGCAATACTTGGAGAATGGCTTGACAGCATCGTAATATTGGCAATCCTTATAGCAAACGGAATATTAGGATTCGTACAAGAGTACAGGGCGGAAAAAAGCATAGATGCGCTAAAGAAGCTGGAGAGCGTAAAAGCAAAAGTCATAAGAGACGGAAAAGAGCAGCTGATCGATTCAAGCAAGATCGTCCCCGGAGATATCTTAATATTAGAAGAAGGAGACAAGGTAAGCGCAGACGCAAGGCTTATGGAAGTAAATGAGCTTCAAACATTGGAAGCAGCACTGACAGGAGAATCATCCCCTGTAACAAAAAATATTTCTCTCTTGAAGAAAGATACAGTCCTGGCAGACAGGAAAAATATGGTGTTCTCAGGAACTATAGTAACAAAAGGAAGAGGAAAATGCATCGTAACAGGAACTGGAATGAAGACAGAGATAGGAAAGATAGCAAACCTCATACAGGAAACAAAAGAAGAGATGACACCATTACAGAAAAAACTTCAAGTACTTGCAAAATGGCTGGGCATATTCACGATAGTGATAGCGATAGTAGTATTTGCAGTAGGGATATACAGAGAAGGATTGTTCAACGGCATACAAAAAGAAACAGTAGTGCAGATGTTCTTAGTAGCGGTTGCGTTAGCAGTTGCGGCAATACCTGAGGGATTGCCGGCAGTAGTAACTGTAAGCTTAGCCTTAGGAGTGCAGAGGATGATCAAAAGAAATGCACTTGTAAGAAAGCTCCCATCAGTACAGACATTAGGAAGCACAACAGTGATATGCTCTGACAAAACAGGAACTTTCACGAAAAACCAGATGACAGTCAAAAAGATATATGCAGACGGCAAAGAGATAAGCGTATCAGGAAGCGGATACTCAACCAAAGGAGGATTTTCTGAAAAGACAAAGTCATTGAGTATGCTGCTGCAGATAGGCATGCTGTGCAACAATGCCCAACTAAACGAAAAAGAAGTCATAGGGGATCCTACAGAAGCAGCACTGCTGGTATCAGGAGAAAAATCAGGCATAGGAAGGAAAAAGCTCCAGAATGAATGGAAAAGAGTGCATGAGATAGTTTTTGACAGCAAAAGAAAGCTGATGAGCACGATAAACAAGAAAGCAAGCAAAAAGATAATGCACACAAAGGGAGCACCAGACAGCATAATAGAAAAGTGCACAAAGATCCTCGAAAACGGAAAAGTGCGAAAGATAACAAGCGCTGACAAGAAAAAGATACTAAAAAAGAACGAGGAGTTCGCAAAACAAGCATTAAGAGTACTAGGATTTGCATACAAAGAAGTTGACGGAAAAGAACATAAGGAGAACAACCTGGTATTCACAGGACTGCAAGCCATGATAGATCCTGCAAGGCCGGAAGTGAAAGAAGCTTTGATCAAATGCAAGAAGGCAGGCATAAAAGTAGTGATGATAACAGGAGACCATAAGATAACAGCAGAAGCGATCGCAAAAGAGATAGGTCTTGAAGGAAAAGCCATAGAAGGCAAGGACTTGGATAAGATAAACCTAAACAAAGAGATCGACAAGATAGCGATAATAGCAAGGGCTTCTCCAGAGCAGAAGATCAAGATCATAGATGCGCTGAAGAAGAAAGGCCATATCGTAGCTATGACAGGAGACGGCGTAAATGATGCTCCTGCTTTGAAAAAGGCTGACATAGGGATATCGATGGGAATAAACGGCACAGAAGTCGCAAAAGAAGCTAGTGATATGATCCTGACAGACGATAATTTCGCATCGATAGTAAATGCAGTAGAGGAAGGAAGAGGCATATACGACAACATAAAGAAATTCGTGAACTATCTGTTATCATCCAATACAGGAGAAGTACTAGTATTATTTGTAGCGATGCTGATAGGATTCCATTTTGGAGGAAAAGTAGTTGTTCCTTTATTGGCTATACATCTGCTATGGATAAATCTCGTTACAGACGGGCTTCCAGCACTGGCATTGGGAGTAGATCCTCACGGAAAAGGCATAATGGAAAGGAAGCCAAGAAGCCCAAAAGAGAACATAATCGATGAAAACATGACAATAATGATAGTAGTTATAGGAGTCCTGATAGCAGGAGGAACACTATGGCTGTTCAACCATGGATTGGGAGAAAGCGCGATAAAAGCCCAGACGATGGCATTCACAGCATTAGTAGTGTTCGAGATGGTAAGAGTATACATGATAAGGATAACATACAAAGTTGGAATATTTTCAAACATATGGCTGCTGCTTGCGATGGCATCATCAATGCTATTGCAGCTGATGGTAGTATACACTCCTTTGAACAAGGTGTTCAAGGTAATACCTCTCACATTAGTAGACTGGGGCTTTATACTGGGAGCTACTGCAGCACTGCTTGTGATAGGGCTTGTAGCGACAAAGATAGTGCAGCTCATGACGCACGAGATGGATTAAATATATAAATGGCGGATATCAAGAAAACCAAAAGAGGTGGCAAAATGCCTGAAAAGACCGAAGAAAAGAAGACAATCATGCTCTCTAAAAAACCGCAGAATGTTATGCTAATCGAAGGATTTCCCGGATTCGGGCTGATCGGGACGATAGTAACAGAATTTCTGATAGAGCACCTGCAGTGCGAAAAGATAGGGACATACTGGTTTGAAGACCTTCCTGCAACCATAGCGATACACGAATCAAAAGTAGTGGATCCGATAGGAGTATACTACGCAAAAAGCAAGAATCTTGCGATAGTGCACTCAATATCAGGATCAGCAGGGATAGAATGGGATGCAGCAAAGATAATAATGAACGTAGCAGACCAGCTCAAAGCCAAAGAGATAATATCAGTAGAAGGAGTAGGAAGCCCGATGCCTTCAGAAGAGAGCAATGTCTTCTATTATGCCTCAAAAGCGAATGCAAAGCTAAAATCATTAGGTCTTGAGCCTTTGAAAGAAGGCATAATCATGGGCGTTACAGGAGCACTGCTGATGAAAGCAAAAACGCCATTAACATGCGTATTCGCAGAAACACATTCACAGCTTCCGGATTCTAAAGCAGCAGCAAAAGTGCTGGAACTGCTGGGAAAATACATAGGATTTGATGTAGACGTAAAGCCGCTTCTCGAAAAAGCAGAAAAGTTCGAAGAGAAACTCAAGAAGATATTATCGCAGAGCTCAAAAGCAGAAGAGGAGAGCGAAAAGAAGAAGATGAGCTATGTTGGATAAATGCCTTTGGCATTTATCAGACCTCCCCACTAATGCACAACTAAGTGTTGGCTGCGTTATGCCCTGACACGGAATGTGCTAGTATCACAACTACTTGTAAGCCTTAACCTGATAAACTTCATACTTAGCAGTCTTCCATGCGTCTTTGTCTAGGCCAGCTTTTATAGCAAGATGCTCTAAGAAATCTATCTTATCAGGAAGATCCTCCCACACTTGAGGAAGAAAAGTAGCAGAATGCATGCCCTTGTGCAGGATAACTCCATAAGAGGGCTTTAATTTTGATAGAAGGTCGTCAGGGTTTTCATAAGAAAGAGGTCTTGGGCTTGACAATACAGAGACCTCAACCTTAATGGAATCAAGCTCCCCTTCAGAAACAGGATCGAACCTCGGATCGTGGAATGCTGCATTGATCGCATTGTCGACAACACCCTTGTATATCGGGACTCCACCAAAATTACCGATACAACCGCGTAACTGGCCGTGCTTTTCCAATGTAACAAAAACACCGCGCTCTTCTTTCAGGGCAGGATCAATATCTTCAGGATATCTAATCTCATGATGCTCTAAGTAATACTTGATAGTATCCATCGCCAGCTTCGGCAGATCAGTAAAAGACAAACGATGCATAGCCAACCACCCTTGTTTTATCTCCGGTTATGTCGCCGGAGTTTTTGTATTCCAATAATTTAATCCTCAACCCAAGCTTGTCTGAGATGTGAAGCATTGTTATGATAGGGATGATGCCGCAGGCTTCAGAAGAAGCTGCGTCAACAGCATCCTGTGATTCGATAGAAGAGATACAAGAAAGGTCAAGAGATTTTGCCTCCTCGTATCCATGAAAATGGCTAAGGTCAGAGCTTACAACAACTAAAGTATCATCATCGATGATATCGATAAGAGGGTCAGCAAGAGCTTCTGGATCGACATCTCCAAGACATAAAGGAAGTATCTCAAAATCATCAAGAACGCACTGGAGAAAAGGAAGCTGGACTTCAAGTGAGTGCTCTTTGGCAAAAGCTTCTTTATCCTGCACAAAAAGATCATGCTTCCTGAAAAAGCTCTGATCAGCTACTTTAACATCTCCCAAAGGAGTCTGCCAAGAGCTTACATCAAGAAAAGCAGCAGAAGTGAAAGCATAATGCGAAGGCCCCAATATTATAACCTTGTATTTTCTATTAGGAAGATTTTTGAACAGCTTGTAAGCATGAGCAGCAACCTGGCCTGAAAAATCATATCCAGCATGAGGGACGATGACAGCTTTAGGAACTATCTTCTCTTTCTTTGCATTGCCAAGAAATTCGTCTATTACAGAACTGAGAGCACCTTTATCTCCAGGATAGAACATGCCTGCAACATTAGCAGACTTAACATCAGGCTTCATTTCCAGACACCATCGACCTTAGCTTTACAATGAGGACATCTGCCGTCCTTTAGACTGTTCTTGCTAAGAGTCAAGCCAAATCTCTCGATAACTGCCTTCTTGCACTTAGGACAAAAAGTATACTCCTTGTCACTATCCAATATGTTCCCTACATAGACATAATTCAAGCCTGCTTTTTTCCCGATCTTGTAAGCCCTGAACAATGTTTCAGGAGGAGTAGAAGGAACATCAAGCATGTTATAGCAAGGATGGAATGCAGTTACATGCCAAGGTATGTTAGGAGAGATATTCTTGATAAACTCAGCGATCTGCTTCAATTCCTTATCAGAATCATTCTTTCCAGGAATCACTAGAGTGGTTATCTCGATCCATTTTTTCATATCAAATATGCGCTTTATGTTCTCCTTGACAGGCTCAATTCTTCCGAAGCAGACCTTCTTGTAAAATTCGGCGCTGGAAGATTTTAAATCGATGTTGAAAGCATCAATCACATCCTTTAACTTGTCTAAAGCCTCTTTTGACTCAAAGCCGTTGCTGACATAGATATTTTTTATCCCTTTCTTCTTTGCTAGGACAGCAGTATCATAAGCATATTCATGGAAGATAGCAGGCTCGTTATAAGTATAGGCTATCATAGGAATATGATATTTGATGCAGAAATTCACGATCTTCTGAGGAGGCCACTTGTCCATATCAGCTGTGAGAGACTCAACATTTCTAGTAAGCTCTTCTCCTTTCAAGCCAGTATTTCGAGTGCACTGAGACAAAGCCCAGTTCTGGCAGAACTTGCATCCAAAATTACAGCCTACAGTTCCAATAGAAAACACCCTTTTTCCAGGAAGGAAATGAAATAAAGGTTTCTTCTCGACAGGATCAACACTTATGGTTGGCTTTCCATAAACAAGAAGGTATAATTCTCCTTTTATGTTTTGGCGAACTCCACATATGCCAGCATATCCAGGAAGGATAGTACAATAATGGCTGCATGCCAAACACTGCACTTTTTTATCTTCAAGCTTCCTGAAAAGAGTCGCTTTCTTCACTTTTCAGTATCCTAAATTTAACAATTAATAAAATATTCGAATTTTTTTGGATGTCGACGAGAGAAAAGCATTTACACTCACTTTCGGGGGGTGAATTACATAGTGCCCAATTGGGAGTTCACATATTTCTACAAGATCTGCTGAAATGAAGCTTTTTGTACACTTTTTGTGCAATTCTGCGCTTTTTGAGGGCTGTAAAAATTAACTCTCACTTTTCAGTAAAAAAAATTTGGTATTTGTAGATAGTTTAATATATATTTTAAAGTAGCTAGTTTATTGTATAGTATAATAGTTATTTTGTCTTATATATTATATTAAGTATATTTTATAATATTATTTTCTATATAGAAGATTTTGAAATATTTTGATAAGTGAGAGTTAGAACTGATTAAAAATTTTGATAATTTTGAGATTAGATTTTTTATGAAGAGATTGAAAGTTTTAGTCGCTAAAATTAGGTTAAATTACTTCTGGCCTTTGGCAGAAAAAGAGCCGATATCGTCGGGAATCTCAAACTGGGGATTGACCTTCTTGAACAGATCCTCAGAGATGATCGCTTTGTGCAAACCATTGTAAAGCCTGCCTCGATATTTTATCTTGCCAAGATAGACCGGATTACGAAGCATATCAAAGAGCGATGAGACAGCCAAATTTGCATTCTGAGCGATGTCTTTGTAATGGATGCCGTCAGCTTTCATCTCAAAAATCTGCTGCACAAGAGGAGCTTTTTCGACATCTGGAACTAATCTGCCCTTATCATAAGCATAACCAAAAGGAGCTCTGTTAAGAGCCTCTCCGGACATGATCTTCTTAGCAAAAGCCATATCGACACGCTCTTTTAGCACATCACGCTCAAGCTCAGCAAAAACGCCTATTATCCTGAAGAAAGCCTTGCCCATAGCAGTTGTGGTATCGATCTGCTCAGTAACTGAAGTGAAGTTGATCGCAAGCTTCCTAAGATCCTCCAAAGTGAAAAGAAGGTCCTTAAGGTTTCTTGAAAACCTGTCAAACTTGTAGACAACCAGCACTCTAAATTTCTTGTCCTTAGCATCCTGAAGAACGCGCTTCATAGCAGGCCTTGAAAGATTCTTTGCAGAAAAACCAGGATCTTTGTAGATCTTGAAGACATCCCAACCTCGGGCGATGCAAAAAGCCCTGCAGCGCTCTTCCTGAGCTTTCATGGATATGCCTTCTTTGGCCTGTTCTTCGGTGGAGACTCGAATGTAGATCGCTGCTTTGGTCGACTTTCGCCTTTCAGGCCCTGAAAACTCAAAATCCTGCATCTTTAGCCCTTCCGATAAGCACTCCCTTCCCGGAATGCATATGCTGCCTTATCGGAATGAGTATAAATAATTTGCTGATTCTCGACTAAAAAATGCAATTAACGCCTAAATGTTTTAATCAGGACACTATTCGTAGGATATGACTTTCTCAGAAATCTGCTCGTTCATCTCCAAGAAATTCTTCTTAGCCTGGACAGACTTGAAAGCAGGATCGATCCTGATATAAGCGTTGTTGTTGATGTACCTCTTAAGAAGAGGGATGCCTTTGTCGACGAGATTGGATATGTAAGACTGGACAAGCTCAACAGTCATACCTAAACGCCTGGCAAGATCAAGATATGATACCTTATCAAGCTCTTCTTCTAAAGCGTATAATGCCATAAACACTTCTTTTTCACGCTTAGTAAGAGCATGGATCTCAAAGCTAGGAGAAGGCTCCTCATGCTGATGCTTAAACATCATGAAAAGCTCGTCTATCCTCTCGTTAAGCTTGTTGATCTTGGAATCGAGATTGCAAAGGAATTCATAGTTAGACTGTATCTCATTGGTATTCTGGTTAATAGCATCAAGATGATCCTCAAACTCTTCCTTAAACTGGTTGATAGATCTCTTGAATCTTGACTCGAGCTCCTTAACGTCGTCGTGAGATAGAGCTCTCTTAATGTTATCAAACACCATAAAGTATTACCACCTTGCCTTTAATTCCCCAGGAATTAATCGATAGTTGAGAGCTTTAAATAGTTTTCGGCAGTACATTACAATGCAGCGTCGATAATCGTTTACACCTCTCTCACCACCTTGTAGACAAAAAACTTTTCTTTTCCCTCTGAAAAAGACTCGATCTCATCAGATTTTTCAAGCTCTTCAAGGAAACGATAGAAAGAACTTTTTGAACACAAAGCCTGCTCCTCGACTATAATCTCCCTCAAATTAAGGGCTGAAACCCGCTCGTATTTTTTAATCAAAGACAAAATCATGTTGCGGATATACTCCTTAGAGTGCCTTGTTATCTTCTTCATTATCTTCTCCTTGAACTGCTGTCTTGTCTCCTTCACAGAAGGTTTTTTCGCAAGATCATCAAGCCTTTGCCACACATCTCCTACTTTTTGCTCAACAGAATCCAGCCTTGAACTCACTTTTTGCTCAAAAACAGCCATATTTTGGCCAATCTTATGGTCAATCTCATGTTCAATGCTGTCAATACGGCTCACCCGGGAGCCCAAATCATGGAACTTCTCCCTCAAATCACTCACTTTTGAGCTCAAAGCATGAAAATCCTGAGGGGAAACCCCTTTCGAGTCGGCCAATTCGCTCATCCTCAGCTGCAGATGGCTCAATGAGTTCTGCAGAAAATGCATCTGGGGGGAAGCACTAACCTGAGCCTGGATGAATTCAGGGCTCACTTTTTGGCCACCAGGATTGTTTCTTGCTGTTGTGGATGCATTTCTTGATTCCTGCAAAGCCTGCTGCAACTGTGCATCCTGAGCCTGCATCTTTTGATGCAGATAGCTGATCCAGGCTGAAAGATTTTGCATATCACTTCGCACTGTTGTAAATGCTTTTTGCAGCCTTGCATCGAGCCTTGACAGGCTCTGATGGACTTCCTTTGCTGAATCCTTGAACAATCCTAACATTTTAACATTCCAAAGCACAGCAACTATTTAAACTTTGTGCAAATTTGGGAATATTCTGGGAATGTATTGGGAACGTTTTGGGAATGTTATTTTGTATATTTCCCTCTTTTTTTGTAAAAATATGGTGCTTAAATTGGGAACGTTTTGGGATGTTACTGGGAACGTTTTGGGAATGATTGGGAATGAAAAGATAAATGAAAAACTAAGGAAAACCAGGAGAATAACGAGGAGAATAAGGTTATTGAGGCACATTCCCAAGGAATAGGCTGGGAATGAGCTTTGTCGACGAGAAAATAGGTTTGGGAATGTGTGGGAATGAGTTGGGAATGAGTATTCCGCCTCGAACAAAGAAAAAGTGAGAGGTTTTGGGAGCCTGAAAAAAGCATTAGAAAGGTTAGGCAACAGTATCTGGTTAGGATCATTTAAGATCAAAAGAGGAGATAAAAAAGGGAGATAAAAAATTACCAAAAAGTAGGATTTAGACCAAAATTAGGCCAAAAGTGAGGGTCTGAAAGAAGGCTGGAAATAGGAAAGAAAGGGCTGGAGAGGCCAAATAGAGGCTAAAAAGGCCGAAAAAGGCCCTAAAAAGGGCCAAAAGTGAGAGTTAATATCAGGGGAATAGAAGAAAAAAGCCTGTCAGGATGGCTAAAAATGGCTCAGGATGGGACTAGGAGCCCTAAAATAGCAGAATTTATAAGATAGAGACGGTTTGAGAAGAGAAATGGAAAGGCTAATAGCATCAAAAAAGGCTCTAGCGGTTGAATTATCACGAATCAAGGGGTTTGAGACCCCAAAAGTGAGAGTTGAGCAGTATCAAACCAATTCTGACATAGCAGCAGATGTATTATGGACAGCATACATGGAAGGAAAGGTGAGCGGCAAGACAGTAGCAGACCTAGGATGCGGAACAGGCATATTAGGGATAGGAGCACTGATGCTGGGAGCAGACAAGGTATATTTCGTCGATATAGACGATGAAGCGCTTAACGAGGCCAAAAAATACTATGAAAACATGAAAAGTGAGCTTAAGGAAGAGATGGGAGAAGCAGAGTTCCATAACTGCAAAGTAGAGGACTTAGCGGGTGAAGTGAGCGCTGGAAAGGTTGATCTGGTAATAGAGAACCCTCCGTTCGGAACAAAAGAGAAGCATGCTGACAAGGTATTTCTGGAGAAAGCCTTTGGTATAAGCGATAATGTGATCAGCTTCCACAAAAGTGAGACAATGAGATTCCTTGAAGCGATATCAAAAGATTTTGGATATGATATCAGAAGAAAAAATGAGTACAAGTTTCCGCTGAAGAAAACAATGGAGCACCACAAGAAGAAAGTAGAATATATAGATGTGGTTGTGTGCTTCTTTGAAAAGCTGAAAAGGTAGTTAATATTTTGGGAATATGCTGGGAATGAGATTTTGTCGTCGAGAGATTTTTGGGAATGTTCATTCTGGGAATGAACATTGAGACCTCCCCACTAGCACACAAAACGTGAGTGTCCCGCCCCGAACAGAAGATGAGGTGTGAAAATGATCGATGAAAAAGCAAAGAAGATCATCGAAGAAAATGCCATGGCATTCGCAACAGTAGATGGAGAATATAAGCCTAATGTGATAGGGATCGCATGCGTAAAAGTAGTATCAGAAAACCAGATACTGATAACTGACAATTATATGAAGCAGACAAAGGAGAACTTGAAAAGAAACAATAATGTGAGCTTGGTGGTCTGGGACAAATGCTGGAAAGGATACAAGATGATAGGAACAGCTGAATATTTTGAAAATGGAAAATGGCTGGAGCAAGTAAAGAAAGATCCGGACAACAAAGGGATGCCAGCAAAAGGAGCAATATTAGTTACATTGGCAAAGGTTATGCCAACAGGTTAAGCAGCATAGCTGCACAAACAGATAGGAAAGCTTTTTAAATATACTACTGCTTGCAAAAGCTGAGGAGGTTCACCATGGAGATCAAGATCATCGAAGAAAAGAAAAACAAGATAGTGTTTGAGATTGAAGGGGCAACGCATACCTTATGCAATGCGCTAAGAGATGAGCTGAACAAAGACAATGCAGTTAAGGCCGCAGGCTACCATATAAGCCACCCACAGATGGGAGTTCCTGAATTTACGGTTGAGACAACACAAGGGAATGAAGCAAGGAAGGCAGTAACTGAAGCGATCAAAAGGATAAAGAAGACAAACGCTGCATTGCTGAAACAGGCTGACAAGCTCAAATAAATAGACATTAGAGCTTCTAAACAGGCAGAAAAACTTATATATCCATAGTGCCCACCGATATTCAGAATGAGCTTTGTAAGGATCAAAAAGAGGAAGAATTCTAAGGGAGAAGACATATCATACGGCTACATAGTTGAAAACAGATGGCTCAAAAGAAAAGTGTATGGGCCAAGACAAAAAGTAAAAGCATACCTTGGAAGAGTGCATGAGATGAAGCCAACAAAGGATATAAGCTTTGAACAATACTATGGAAGCAGCCCTGAACAATATTACAAAGGGAAAGACAAGAGCATAATCATACAAGACTTGGTAACATTAGAACTGCTCAAGCATGGTTTTCAGGAAATAAAGGATGGAGTATTGGAAAAAGAAGGCCTATTAGTGGATATCCCAAGAAGGAGCATCACAAAAGGAAGGGGAACAGCATGCATAGCCCTAAATCAAGGATTGCTGAGCAGCCACTCAATAAAACAACTGCACAGGTTCCAGTCAAGCGGAGAAGAAGATGCATATATGCTTGCAAAACTATTAGTAGAATCAGGACTCAACTCAGAAAAGGAGCAATTCATAGAACTGTTCAAAAAGATCAATCCGAGCTGAAGCAAGGCATATAAGCCAAGATACGAAAAAAATTTATAAACAAAACCAGCAATTGCAGCAAATAAGATGGAAGAAACAAGCAATAACATACCAAAACACGTAGGGATCATACTAGACGGCAACAGAAGATTCTCAAAAAGATTAATGATGAAGCCCTGGAAAGGCCATGAATGGGGTGCAAAGAAGGTAGAAAAGCTGCTGGACTGGACAAAAGAGATCGGGATAAAGGAGCTTACGCTATACGCATTCTCAATGCAGAACATGAACAGGCCAAAAGAGGAGTTTAATTATCTCATGGAACTGTTCAAGAAAGAGTTCACCTCACTTTTAGAAGACAAGAGGCTTGAAGACAACCAGATAAAAGTAAACTTCATAGGAAGGATACACCTGTTCCCTAAAGAAGTCAATGAAATTATGCACAAGATAATAGACAAGACAAAACACTATAATCAATATATAGTCAACTTTGCCATGGCATACGGAGGAAGAGAAGAAGTAGTGGATGCAACAAAAAAGATAGCTGAACAGGCAAAGAAAGGAGAGCTTTCAATAGATGCCATCAATGCAGAAGTGTTCCAGAAGAACCTTTACCTAGACCATGAGCCTGACATGATCATAAGGACCGGAGGAGACAACAGGACATCAAACTTCTTAATATGGCAGTCTCACTATTCGGAATGGTTCTTTTTAGAGAAATTATGGCCTGAATTTGAGAAAGAAGACCTTATAGAATGCATCAGCAAGTACCAAAAAAGAGAAAGAAGATTCGGCCTATAGGCTTAATAAGAACGGTTTCTAAGATATTCGCATAAGCCAATCAGGAAATCCTTTCCTTCACATCTGAACTTTGAAGACTCTAATATATATTTAGCCTGATCAAGATATACTGCACATTTCTTCTCAACAAAAGCTTTTGCGCCAGTATCAGTCAGGATCGATCTGATACGCTCCAGATCATCAGCAGAGAAGTCCTTCCCAAGGATACTATTAAGGAATTCCTTATCAGGATCAGATGCACCTTCCAAAGCTTTCAATATCAACAAAGTCTTCTTGCCTTCCTTGATATCAGAACCGATAGGCTTGCCAAGCTTTGAATCGCCAAAAAGATCAAGGAGATCATCCTGCAGCTGAAAAGCCTTGCCCAAAGGAACAGCGATCTTTGAAAGGATATCCTTATCCTTGCCTGAAGCTCCTGCCAAAGAAGCCCCTATCAATAGAGGACCCTCAAAAGTATAGGCAGCAGTCTTAAGCTCGTACATCTTAAGGACATCAGCAATAGAATTAAGATCCTGCGCAACATCCATGATCTGGCCTGTTATGACCTTAAAGACGCAATCGTTCAGGACTTTCAACGCCACAGATTTTTTTGCTTCATCCAGCTTTGCATTGTTAAGAATCCTGACAGCAAGTGCACAAGCTATATCTCCTATGACAATAGCCATGCTAACCCCCATATGAGGATCGTCAAACTGAACATGAACAGTAGGGCCGCCCCTTCTTGTAGAATCCATATCGATGATATCATCATGGATCAAAAGATAAGACTGGACAAGCTCCATCACCATAGAAGCCTTCAGAACCTCACCAAGATCCTCATCTGAGAAGCAGCGGTAACCATAATACACCAAAGCAGGCCTGATACGCTTGCCACCCCTAAGCGTGAACTCCTGCAAGATCTTAAGAGCATTGCCTACAGAACCTGGATAGCTGTTGTTATGGCTGAAAAAGTCTGCCAGACTTGAATCGATATCCTTCCTGAACCTAGCAAGCTCATTTTTGAAATCCATAAGGAGTAAACCGACTGGATGTTTATAAAGCTTAGTGTGGATATGGCGGAGAAATTACGTCCTGAAAGAATAACCACAAGCTTTAAATACAGAATTAGAGTTCTCACGACTATGGGAAGAATAAAGACACAACTATCAAAACGAGTAACGCAGGAGCTGATGCAGAAACACGGAGATGCATTCAGCACAGACTTCGAAGAGAACAAGAAGCTTGTCAAGGATTATACCACAGTATCAAGCAGAAGGATAAAGAACACAGTAGCTGGATATGTGACAAGACTAAAGAGACAGAAGTGATAGCATGGCAGAAGACAACACTATGTACGTCGGAAACAAGCCCTTCATGAACTATGTAACTGGAGTAGTTATGCAGTTCACGACAAAGAACGCCCAAGAAGTGATCGTGAAAGCAAGAGGAAAGTTCATATCAAGAGCAGTTGATGTGGCAGAAGTCGCTACAAAAAGGTTTCTTGAAGGACAGGTAGAAGTGAAAAACATAAGGATAGACTCAGAAGCTTTCAAGAACAAAGAAGGGAAAGAAGTAAGAGTATCGATACTTGAGATAACATTAGGGCGGATTTAAGCAGATAATTCTTTTGGAGATCGGATTTAAGCAGATAGCACTACTAGTGATGACAATAATCTTGTAATAAGCAACAATGATGGCGGTCAGACGGCCATACTTTGTATGTCCTGCTCGGCACCCCGACGGGGACCCGCCTCGCCTGACGCCATTGTTGCTGACTCAAGTTTTATAAACTAGGATAAATCCAATAACAATATGGGCCTGTAGCATAGCCTGGATAATCATTCCAGAGAGTGCGGCCGGCTTCGGTTATAAAAGCAGAAACCGGTTGACCGGGGTTCAAATCCTCGCAGGCTCATACTCAGTTTTTCAATCAGTTTAACCCCTCCATCTCTTGAAGCCTTTCTCAGAAAAATCAGCTATGCAGTGGAAGCTTATGTCGTGCTCTGATCCGGGAGATATTTCTATCTTTTCTTTTGAATCAAGAAGAGTGCTGGGCTTCATTATCGCAACCTGGATAGCCATGCTGAGCCTGCCAAATATGACTCCTATAACGATCATGCACAGTCCGATAATGATGCTTCTAGCTTCCATATAGGTTAAAACTGGCAGTTGAGATTAAAGCAAGACCTAAATGTTTCATATATTCTATGGAAAACAAATATTTAATAATTTATATATAATATATTTATTTTAGGTGTAGATAAGATTTATAAATAGGGGCTAAATAGTGACTAAATATATGGATTTAAGAAAAATACAACGGACAGGAGATATGCATTATGTGTATCTTCCAACAGCATGGTGCAAAGAATTCAGGATAAGCTCAGATTCAACTATAAGCCTAAGCAGGGGAAGCGGAGGAGAGCTGATAATCAGCCCGAAAGTAGTGGAGAAAAAGAAGAAAAACCTGCAGCTTAAGATCGATGAGGATAACTTAGACATAATAAACAAGATAGTGGTATCATGCTACATAAACCCTGTAGACAGCTTCAAGATCCTGCTTGAAAAGCCATTAGACCAAAGGAAGCTATTGGAGCAGAAAAAACTCATCAATGTAGAGCTGCTGGACATAGAGAACAATTCTATCAGCTGCGAAAGCTTTGTTACAATAACAGGATGCGAAGCACTGCTGAAGACAATGATCGGGAAGATAAAGAACATCCTGATAATAATGACAAAAAACTACAATGAAGAGCTGATACACAGGTATGAAGAAGAGATAGACAAGAACAGGATGCTTATCAACAAGGCAGTGATAAGCAGCCTAACGCATCACAGATCCTCAAGATTAAGCACAATAGACCTATACTACATATCACTTTTGGCAAAAGACCTTGAAAGGCTGGCAGACCACCTGATAAAAGTAGACAGGCAGGACAAAACCTATCTTGAGCTCACGCTGAAAGCAGTCGATGCGCTAAAAGATCTCATAGACCCTGCTGTAGAGAAGAAAAAGATACACTACAATGAAGTTCTCGAATTTACAAACCAGATAAAAAAGATAAAAGAAGAGACAAGCACAAACCTTAAGAACTATCATAAAGAGAGAGTAAGAAATTATCTGTTGAGCGCAGCAGAAGTACTGTTCGACTGGGCGATAACAAACGAAGTGGAAGGTTAAGGCATGGCAGTATGGAACCTAGAGGATATATATCAGTTTAAGCAGACTGAGAAACTGATAGAAGAGCTGAAAGAGAAAGCTCAAGAGTTCAGCAAGAGCAGGGATAAGCTTGACAATATAGGAGTGAAAGAATTTCTAAAGCTTGTAAGGCAAAAGGAAGAGATAGCAGAGTCAGCAGCAAAAGTAGCAAGCTATGCGATGCTGTGGCAGACAGAAGACACAACAGACTCAAAGAGGAATGCACATCAAGCAAAAATATCTGAGATATTAGCAAGGCTGTCAAATGATATGCTGTTCTTCGGGATATGGTTTAAGGATCTTGATGAGAAAAAGGCAAAAAATTTCATAGAGGCAAGCGGCAAATACAAGTATATGCTGCAAAGGATAAGGGATTACAAGCCATACACATTAAGCGAGAAGGAAGAGAAGATAATCAACCTGAAAGACCTTTCAGGGACAGAAGCATCAGTAAGGATATATGACATCATAACAAACAAGTTCTTATTTGACTGGAAAGGGAAGAAGCTGAACCAGGAACAGATCAATGTATACAAGCAAAGCTCCAAAAGAGAAGAAAGAAAGAAAAGCTACGACTTAGTACTATCAAAGTTCGGAGAGGAAGAGCAAGCACTTGGAGAGATATACAAGAGCATAGTTAATGACTGGAGAAACGAGAGCATAAGCATAAGGGGATATAAAACCCCTATATCAGTGCAGAACATAGCAAATGACATCCCAGATGAAACCGTGGAAGCTATGCTTAAGGTTGTCAGGAGGAATAAACAGGTTTTCCAGGAATATTTCAAGCTCAAAGCAAATATATTAGGGATAAAATTAGATAGATATGACATATTGGCGCCATTGAAGGAATCAAAGAAAGAATACAGCTATGAAGAGAGCAAGAGGATAGTATTAGAAGTGATCGGAGAATTCTCAAATGATGCCAAGAACATGGCAAAAGAAGTGTTTGAGAAAAAGCACGTGCATTCTGATGTTAAGCCGGGAAAAAGAAGCGGAGCATACTGCACATCAACAACAAGAGATATAGGGCCTTATGTGATGCTGAACCACATGAACAAGATGAACGACCTGTTCACTATGGCGCATGAGATGGGACATGCAGTACATTTCATAGCATCAAAAGAGCAGTCTGAGTTTACATACCATGCAGCGCTTCCTTTGGCAGAGACAGCATCCATATTCAACGAAATGCTGCTTGCCCAGAAACTGCTGAAAGAAGCAGGCAAAGAGGAGAAGAAAGGGCTGCTTATGAGAATGCTTGAAGGGCAGTACGCAAGCATAACAAGGCAGGCATATTTTGTCATGTTCGAAGAGAAAGCCCATGCGATGATAGCAGAAGGAGCGACAGTTGAAGAGCTGAACAAAGAATATCTGAGCAACCTCAAAGAGCAGTTCGGCAATATTCCAATACCAGAAGTATTCAGGCATGAGTGGAAATACATCCCTCACATATATTTCAGCCCATTCTACTGCTATGCATATGCGTTCGGGAATCTGCTTGTATTAGCATTGTACAAGATGTATGAAGAAGAAGGAAAAGCATTTGTGCCAAAATACATGAAGATACTCTCTTATGGAGGAAACATGGCGCCCGGAGACATATTGGCAGAAGCAGGCATAGACATCAATTCTGAGAAGTTCTGGCAGAAAGGATTTGAGATAATAAAGAGAGAGATAGAAGAGTTGAGAGGATTGGCTTAGGCAACAGATCACCCAGATGCCTGAGGATGACAGGCTCAGAAGACCAAGAATAAACGCTATCCTAAAAACTATGTACTCAGGAGAAAGGCCTGCTGAGATAGTAGCAAGAGAAGTAGAAAACCACCTGGATCGCTTAAGAAAGGAAGGGCTGTCCACTACAGAAAGATACACTCCTGCAGACAAAGAACCATCAGGATTTTAGGAACAAATTTTTTCTCTACAAACATAACATATGTTATGAAAAATATAGTATGTGGATAGGTTAAATATATAAATGAGTTTTGATGAGTAAAAATTAACATATTGTGTGTGTAAGTGGTGAGATACACAATATCTTGTATGTTTTGAGCTGGATAATAGCAAGAAGTAGATGTATTGCTGTCAAAAACAGATCATAATCTGACTGAAAAATCAAAAACACAACCACAGCAAGCTGTGGGATATGTGTTTTTGAAGCATTGGATTGGGTTATGAAGCCGTAGCAAGCTACGGGGTATTGAACCCAATTCAATCAATAGACAAGACAAAAACAAAATAAGAGGACAAGAGGTGTGGTGGATGAGTGAAGAAGTACTGCAGGCAGAGAAGATTATTTCTCCTGAATTTGAAAGCATGTTTGAACATAAGACAAAGCTGCTGAAGCTGGTAAGCCCTGAAAAGATCGCAGCATACAAGACCCTCTATAGGCACCTTAGAGAGCTTCAGAGAAAAGGGGAGCTGCCTATGCACCCTGAGAATAACTATATCGGAGAATCAGAACTAGTGCATGACATATACAAAAGGAAGTACTATCTCAAGAACTTTGAAGGCAACTGCATAGAAAAAAGGCCTGAGGATGTGTTCACAAGGCTGGCAGCAGCGATAGCATCACTCGAAGAAAACCATGAGAAACAAAAGATATACTCAGAAAAGTTCTACAAGCTATTATATGAAGGAATATTCCTGCCAGGAGGAAGAGTGATAGCAGGAGCTGG
Organism: uncultured Methanosarcinales archaeon; assembly: GCA_964526585.1. Classification (GTDB taxonomy): domain Archaea; phylum Nanobdellota; class Nanobdellia; order Woesearchaeales; family CAZGIN01; genus CAZGIN01. The sequence continues at coordinate 8,036 of CAZGIN010000001.1, read as the reverse complement.
AGACCTGTACAGGCTAAAGACACTAGCGAACTGCTTTGTCTCCTTGATAGAGGAAGACAACATAGAGAGCATATACCAGACAGCGTACGAATGCGCCCGCACCTATTCTTATGGAGGAGGGATAGGAGTAGACATATCAAACCTAAGGCCAAGAAATTCAGTAGTGCATAACGCAGCAGACAAGAGCACAGGAGCAGTAAGCTTCATGGAGATATACTCACTGACAACAGGGCTGATAGGGCAATCAGGAAGAAGAGGGGCACTGATGCTGACGATAGATGTAAAGCACCCTGATATCCTCGATTTCATAAACGTGAAGCAGAAGAACAACTGGGTGACGAGCCAGATAATACACCAATGCAAGATGTCAGGAATGTTTGATGACAAGCACCTTGCAGAGATAGAAAAACAAGTAAGAGACAACACCCAGATCAGGTTTGCAAACATATCAGTCAAGGTATCAGATGAGTTCATGCAGGCAGTAGAAGAGCAGAAAAGCTACGGCCCAAACAGGATACTTGTATACAAAAAGCAGAACAAAGCAATAATGGACCAGTACCATAACTCAAAAGAGACAAACTATGCTCACAACATACCAAGCAAGGATATTGAAGAATATGAACTTTATGCTGACTTTGACAACATAGAGAAGCTGAACGAGTTCCTGACAGAAAACCACAATGTGCTAGTCGCAAAAGAGCAGCTTGATGACAAGGACAACAGAGACATGTTCGGAGACTATGTGCTTACAATGGAGAATGAAAAGTATGACCTTGCGATAAAATACGCAGGAGACTTCATGCTGTACTACAGCTCAGCGCAGGCAGGAGCAGTGAAGAACCTGGTGAAAGCAAAAGACATCTGGAACGAATTCGTGAAAGGAAACTATAAGACAGCAGAGCCAGGACTGATATTCTGGAGCACAATGACAAAATACTCTCCATCAAACTATCTGGGAAAGCCAATAGCATCGACAAACCCATGCGGAGAAGTTCCATTAGAAGATGGGGGAGCATGCAACCTGGCAAGCATCAACCTGTCAAGATGCGTAGTAAACGGATATACACCAGACGCAAGGATAGACTGGAAGATGATAAAAAACTCTGTGCAAGACATAGTAAGATTTCTTGATAATGTCATATCATGGAACCAGACGCTAAACCCATTAGAAAAACAAAGAAAAGCAGCAAAAGAGACAAGAAGGATAGGACTGGGATATATGGGGATAGCAGACATGCTAAACCAGCTAGGGATAGGCTATGACTCAGAAGAAGGAATAGCAACCATGGACAAGGTAGCGAGCTTCATAGCAAACGTATCATACCAAGCAAGCGCGCAGCTGGCAGCAGAAAAAGGGCCGATACCGATATGGAACTATGACGTATATGCACAAAACCCATTCTTCCAGGAAGTATTGGATGAAGAAACACAAGAGATGATCAAAAAATACGGACTGAGGAATGTAGCAGTACTGTCAATAGCGCCAACAGGAACAATATCAAATGTCATACTGGGATACAAAGACGGAAACAAGAACTATGTAGGAGTAAGCGGAGGAATAGAGCCCATATTCTCCCTGTATTACCAAAGAAGATCCGAAAGCTTCGGCAACAAGGTATACAAGATATTCCATCCGACAGTACAGGCATACATAGACAAGAATGAACTTCAGGAAAAAGTAAATGAGGCGCAGACAACAGAAGAGCTGATGAAAGTACTGCCAGAGCACTTCTTCAGGACAGCACACTACATAAAACCAGAAAAAAGAGTGGAAGTTCAATCAACATGCCAAAGATATATCGACCACAGCATCTCAAGCACAGTAAACCTGCCTGAAAGCATAGAGCCTGAAGTGATAAGCGACGTATACCTGCAGGCATGGAGAAAAAAACTTAAAGGGATAACCATTTACAGAGACGGGAGCAGATTTCCTATACTGAGCGTAGCACAGCAGCAGACAAAGTTTTCAACAGCAAAAGAGAAGAAATACCGCGTAATGCAGGTAGCAGAAGAGAAGATCATCAAAGGGGATGAAGTCATGATAACTCCGGATGGGAGGCTGACAACACCATTCCACGAGATGCAGAAAGACAGCAGCTACATAATACATGAAGCAGAGGAAGACGCTCCAAAAAAGAGAGATGACGTAAAAGTCGTAGGGGGAGCCTGCAAAGTAGAGCTGGTAGACGGCAAACTGGTAAAAAGCTGCGGCGACTAAAAATGGAGGAAGAAAGTGGCAAGACTTGCGCACTTCATACATGTTCCGGAAGAACTGATTTGTGAACCAACAGATCTTATTAATATAAGCTATGTTCCTTATTACTTAAGCGGTAGCTTTACTCAAGGAGACAGATTTGTTGTTGTCGTAAGCACTTCTCTGAAACTTGAAGACATGACAAGCGTTCCAGAAGTCCTGAAAGATGAACAGCTGCAAGAGAAAGCTGAATCCCTTGGATTAGGAATAGTAGGACTAGGATTGGCTGCGAGCATCAACCAGTACAGAGGAGAAAATATAGCATCATACTACCCTACTACAGAAGAGGTAAAGCAAATCGAAGGGATAACAGTCATAGGAAAAGCAAGCCCAGAAGCACAAAAATATGTTCTAGATACAAGGCTTGAACCAGGCCAAAGCGAGCTGCAAGCACTAGTGACAGCTGAATGGCTGGGAAGAAGACTGCTTAATCAAAAGGGAAAGACAAGACCTCCAGGGGTAAGGCTGCATTATGTAGCAGAGCCTGGAGAAGGAAGAACAAAGCTGATAGATACTCTTCAAAAAGAATTTAGGAAATATGGTGAATGTGTTGATAGGATCTATGTGGCTAGCCCATCCAATATTCCGGCACTATTCCGCGGAGACCACAAGGTAACAATAATAAGAAGAGACTAGAGATGCAAAACAAGATAACCAAAGTAAGGAAAAGGGACGGCAGCATAGTGCTGTTCAACTATGAAAGGCTAGTCCAAGCAGTGTTCAAATCAGCACAGGCAGCAGGCGGCTCAGACAGGAAAACAGCAGAAGAAGTAGCAGATAGGGTCGTTGACGTCCTTAACGAGAAGTTCCACGCAAACAGCATACCTGCAGTTGAGGAGATACAAGACCTTATAGAGAAAGTCTTAATAGAAGAAGGACATGCAGCCACAGCAAAAGCATTCATACTATACAGGCAGGAAAGATCAAAACTAAGGGAGCAGAAAAAAGAGATACTAGACGGGCTGATAGATGATTCTAAACTAGACCTAAACCAAGTGAGGATAGTAGCAGCAAAATATCTTGCAAGAGATGATACAGGCAAGATAATAGAAACTCCTGCACAGATGTTCAAAAGGGTGGCAAGAGCATTGGCAAGCAAGGAGATACACGCAACAGATGCAGAGAACAATTTCCACAACATAATGCACACCTTGGATTTTATCCCATCAGGAAGGATACTAGCAAATGCAAACCTAAGAAGCCGACAGCTGCAGTCATGCTATGTACTGCCTATCCCTGACAGCATAAAAGGGATATTTGAATCAGTGAAGCACGCTTCACTCATACACAAAGCAGGAGCAGGAACAGGATTTGATTTCTCATCGATAAGGCCAAAAGGAAGCAAAGTAACGATGACAAACGGAAATGCAACAGGGCCTGTAAGCTTCATGAAACTTATCGATTTTGAGACAGAGACGATAAAGCAGGGAAGCGGAAGAGGAGCAAACATGGGAGTGCTAAGAGCAGACCATCCTGACATAGTAGCGTTCATAACCTCAAAGAAAGACCTGGATGAGCTGCAAAACTTCAACATATCGGTTGCGATAACAAACGAGTTCATGGAAGCGCTGGAGAAAGAAGAGAACTATCCATTAACCGATCCTTTCACAGGAAGAGAGACAGGAAAAGCAAGCGCAAAAAAAGTATTTGACCTAATAGTAAGGCAGGCATGGGAAACAGGAGAGCCAGGATTACTATTTATAGACAGGATAAATGATATGCATCCGCTGAAAGGATTGGGAGATATCGAAGCGACAGACCCTTGCGGAGAACTTCCTTTACTTCCTTATGAGTCAGCAGTGATGGGATCAGTAAACCTGGCAAACATGGTGAAGAACAAGACAATAAACTGGGACAGGCTAAAGACAACAGTAAGGACAGGAGTTGAACTACTAGACTGCGCGCTTGACTTGACTGAGTTCCCATCCAAAAAATTTGAAGAGATGAGCAAAAGAACGAGAAAGATAGGGCTAGGGCTGATGGGATATGCAGACATGCTCTACCAACTAAGGATACCTTACAATTCAGAAGAAGGCATAAAGACAGCAAAAAAGATAATGGCATTCATACAGAAAGAAGCGCATGAAAAATCACAAGAATTAGGAGAAACAAAAGGGCCTTTCAAAGACTATGCAAAGAGCATCTATGTAAGGAAAAACATATTCATGAGAAACTCAACAGTAACATCGATAGGGCCTACAGGAACAATAAGCATGATATCAGGGACAAGCTCAGGATGCGAGCCAAACTTCGGGCTAGGATACATCAAGAACGTATTAGGAGGGCAGAAATTCGTGTATGTAAATGAATATTTCAGAGAAGCAGCAAAAGAAGAAGGAATATACTCAGAAGAGCTGATGAAAAAAGTAGCAGAAAGAGGAAGCTTAGCATCCATAGAAGGCATACCAGAAGAGCTGAAAAAAGTATTTGCAGTAGCGCACGAGATCTCTCCTGAATATCATGTGAAGACGCAGGCAGCGCTGCAGGAGCATGTAGACAGCGCAATATCAAAAACAATAAATTTTTCTAATCATGCTACACTAGAAGACATAAAAGAGGCGTTCCTTTTAGCATGGAAGCTAGGCTGCAAAGGAGTGACTATCTACAGAGACGGATCAAGAGGAAACCAAGTCTTTAATATAAGCGAAGTGAACGAAAAAGTAAAAGAGGTGGAAGCTGCACTAGTGGCTGAATAAGATGGGCATAACAACAAAGATCGGTGACAAAGGAAACACAAACATAATGTACGGAAGGGTAGCGCCTAAACATAACTTGCGCGTCGATGCCTATGGGACTGTAGATGAGCTGAATGCAGCGCTAGGGCTGATAAGAGCAGCTTTGATGGATAACGAGATAAAGAAAGACATACTGAAGATACAAAAAGAGACATTCATGATCAATGCAGAACTTGCAACAACCTTATATGATGACTACAAGCTGAAGATAGCAAAGAAAAAGATAGGGCAATCACACATAGATTTTCTTGAACAAAAAGGAAAAGACATAGAGAAAAAATATGATGTCATGAGGACTTGGTCGATCCCAGGAGAAAACTGGAACAGTGCTTTATTGGAGCTGGCGCGCACTGTGTGCAGAAGAGCTGAGAGATGCGTTGTTGTATTGGACCAGAACCAGCTATTGGAGAACAAGCTAATACTTAAATACTTGAACAGGCTGTCAGACTATCTATGGCTGCTGGCAAGAAAAACCGAGCTGGATTCTGCATCTTCTTCTTAATATTACTAGCAGGATGCGCAACACCAAAAGCATGCTTTGAAGAGAGATGTTTTAATGTTGAGATAGCAGATACACCTCAAGAGAGAGCTACAGGATTGATGCATCGGGAGAGCTTAGACCCTGATTCGGGAATGCTGTTCGTGTTCGAACAGCCAGGGATATATTCATTCTGGATGAAGGATACATTGATACCTTTAGACATGATATGGATCGATGCAAACGATGATGTAGTGTTTATAGCAGAGAATGTTCAGCCATGCAAGACTTCTTCCTGTGACAGCATACGCCCTGGAAAAGCAGCGCTGTATGTGCTTGAAGTGAATGCAGGGACTGTTTCCAAGATAGGATTAGAAGCAGGGGATAAGGTGGAGATAAGCTAACCAAAACTTTATATTTAAGCTAATTCTCAACAATTTGGTGGGCAAGGATGAAAGCATATCTGGATATTGTAAAAAGAATTCTTGAGGAAGGAGCTGTCAAAGATGACAGGACAGGAACAGGGACAATAGCCATAGCAGGAGCCATGTTTGAGCATGACATGAGCAAAGGGTTTCCTCTGTTGACGACAAAATCAGTCCCTCTAAGACTTGTAGCTTCAGAACTGGAATTTTTTATCAAAGGCATAACAGACAAAAGATGGCTTCAAGACAGGGAAAACCACATCTGGGATGAATGGTGCACACCTTTGAAAGTTCCATATGGACATGATGAGGAAACTCAAAGAAAGATGATGGAAGAGCGCGATCTGGGGCCAGTATACGGATGGCAATGGAGAAACATCGGGGCAAAATATTCAGCATATGACAAGCCCCCTATAGGAGAAGGTGTTGACCAATTAAGAAATCTTATTGAGAAGCTGAAGACAAACCCAAATGACAGACGTATGATAGTAACAGCATGGAATCCTGTCAACCTAAAAGAGATGGCACTGCCAGCATGCCATTACGGATTTCAGGTAACTGTGATAAACGGCAAGCTGAATCTGCTCTGGAACCAGCGCAGTGTTGATGTTGCATTGGGATTGCCGTTTAATATCGCATCATATGCGTTGCTATTGCACCTACTTGCAAAGGAAACAAGATTACAAGAAGGAAAACTGGTAGGATTCCTAGCAGACACACATATATACCAAAATCATGTAGAAGGACTGAAAGAACAGATCAAAAGAGAGCCTTATCCTCTCCCAAAGATAAGGACAGAAAACTTTAAATCAATATTTGAATGGAAGTATACTGATACGATAGTAGAAGGATACCAAAAACATCCAAGGATAAAATTTAACGTTGCTGTATAGAAAAAATGGCCCAAGTAATAAAATATTTATATAAGAAAAATAAGACTAATAAAGAGGTAATAGGATGAAACTAATATGCTCAGTAGCTCCAGACTTAGCAATAGGCGTGAAAAATACGCTTCCATGGAACATCCCAGATGACATGAAGCACTTCAGGGAAACTACTTCAGGAAATACATGTATAATGGGGCTTAATACGTTTAGGTCTATCGGGAGACCTTTGCCAAACCGAAACAATATAGTATTATCAAAAGATCCTGTCGATATTCCAGGAGTGGATGTAGTATTAAGCATACCTGAGGCTGTTGAGAAAGCTAAATCTTATGGTGTTGATGTGTTTATTATTGGAGGGGCTTCGATATATGCACAGTTTTTACCTCTTGCTGATGAGATGCAGCTGTCATGGGTGAAGAGATCCATCCCAGGAGATGCATTCTTCCCAAGATGGGATGATAACGAATGGGAAATAGTTGAAGAAAAAGAATATCCTGATTTCATATTCAAGAGATACAAAAGAAAGACTGGTTAATCCTCTTCAGAAGGCTTTTCTACAAAAGAAAGCATATAGCTTCTGGCATCATCTTCTGAATTGAGAGGATTGCTCTGGACAAGCCCTCTACCGAGATGCTTAATTATACGCTTATACTCTATGCTATCTCCTGAAAGCCTGATCGGTTTGGGCCAAGGGCCTATAGCAACAGGATCAGGAACATGGAACACATCCCTAACAGTCTTGTACTCCCCATTTAAAGAGCTCTCCACAAGGAACACATTAAAAGGAGTACCATAACGGACTTTTTCAGTAGTTCCTTCAGGCAAGGGAGGAGCATGCCTTGTACTCAATACGATATAATCAATAACCATGGAAATACAAAAGCTGGACTTATTTTTAAAACTAATCCAAAAACAATAAAAAGGGCTGAGATATTGATATGAATATGAGATATCTGCTTTTGGCTATGATATTATTGGCATTCGCAGCAGGCTGTGCACATGATGAGATCAAGTATACAGACTGCCCAGCTGAGATCGGAAGGTATTGCACTGCTGTATATGAGCCTGTATGCGGAGAAGATGGAAATACATATTCCAACAATTGTGTTGCGTGCCAGACAGTGCAAAAATACTATGAGGGAGAATGCAAATGATGCAGGAGTTTGTATTATGGGCGCTGAAGCTTGTGACAAACATACCATGGTGGGTCTATCTGTTATTGATAATACTTCTGAGCGTTAGGAGAAGGCGCAATTA